>CAYVDX010000189.1:0-6851 GCA_964450485.1 uncultured Calditrichaceae bacterium | reverse complement strand
TTTCCAATGGAGATACGGGAAATTTATCATAAAACCCTTTAAAATTACAAACCCGTAAATATATAAACACAATATCCACGGAAAAAAGAGTCAGATGATTTTTTTTGCGAAACCGTTTTCAGCCAAATCCGTTAAAAAAACAACGGCGCGTACCCATTGTAACTACCGAACCTGGAAATCGACCCATTTTTTATAACATCAGTTGCCATTACAAGCAATTGCCTGGCGGAAGTTGATCGCAAAATGTTAGCGAAAAGCGGCATAGAGTTGGTGTATTTTTATGCCGGGTGGTTTTTTTCACCACTTTGGTCATGTTAAAACCTGACGTATGCAACGATTTACGGATTGGCATTGTTTTGGCAGAAGCTCACGAAAACATCTAACAAAGGGGGAACTAATGAGACTTTTCAAAACGATTCCCTTGCTAATCATTCCTGGGGGAATATACAATTTATTGGCGCTGTTGGAATCGCATTCCGGCGCGATTATCGAGGAACGCGGCATCCCAATACCGTTACCGCACAACGTTGATATATTGTACTCGGTTGGAGATTTTATCACAACAATTGCGATCGTGCTCCTGTTTTTTGAAATCGTCAAATCGACCAGCGTTGCAAATCTATCTATTGTTGAACACATCGTTTCCACATTTGTTTTCAGCATATTTATGGCGGAATTAATGCTGGCGCCGGAATTAACAGGCACGCCGACATTCGTTTTTTTGATGCTGATGTCCTTTATCGATGTGATTGCCGGTTTTACAATTACCATCACCGCCGCGCGCAGGGATTTTAATATCAATAATTAGCTGTTTTTTCTTCCCATATCTTTTCGACAAATCTAACGATCAAACTCTGTAAATTGTATATTTAATAAGCAATCCGGGCGCCCCTTTCAGACTTATAATTTTTCGGTTTACATTCTCACTCCGGTTACGTATTTTCTAAAGTTTAAAATGGGGTGAAAAAATGGACTGGTTTAAGCGAAAAAAGGGAATTGGCGCCAGCGAAAAAAAGAATATACCCGACGGATTATGGGTAAAATGTGACAAATGCGGGGAAATTATCTACCGCCCGGAATTGCAAAAACGCATGTTTGTTTGCCCAAAGTGCGATCATCATTTCCGGGTAACCAGCAGTGAATATATCCGTTATTATTTTGACGAAGGCAGTTTTAAGGATTTTAACAGCCACATTTCGCCGGTGGACACCCTTAAATTTAAGGATTCTAAAAAATACAGCGATCGCTTAAAAGCGGCTCAGAAAAAAACCGGTTTGAAGGATGCGGTTGTGACCGGGGAAGCGTTGGTCAATGGCAATCCCGTGATAGCGGCGGTGATGGATTTTTCATTTATCGGCGGCAGCATGGGATCGGTGGTGGGAGAAAAAATTGCCCGGGCCGCGGACCGCGCCCGTGAAAAACGCATTCCGCTGATTGTTGTGTCAACTTCCGGCGGGGCCCGGATGATGGAAAGCGCCCTCTCGCTGATGCAAATGGCCAAAACCAGCGCCAAGCTGGCTCAGTTGAGCGACGCCGGCGTGCCGTATATCGCAATTTTAATCGACCCGACCACCGGCGGCACAACCGCCAGTTTTGCCATGTTGGGCGACGTCAACATTGCCGAGCCGGGCGCATTGATCGGTTTTGCCGGACAACGTGTGATCAAACAAACCATCGGGCAGGATTTGCCGGAAGGATTTCAAACCGCCGAGTTTGTGCGGGAGCACGGGTTTATCGACATGATCGTGCACCGGCAGGAAATGCGCGAAACATTGGGACGGGTTTTGGCAATTTTATGGAAATACCCGGAGAAAAAGTCCCCGGAAAATAATCATGTAAAAAAAACGGATGTTTCCAATTTGCAAAAAAATGCCACGGAAAAATTAAAATCCACGCCGCGGAATTCAAATTAATATGAGCATTGATAAAGCACTTCTTGAAAAAAGCGAACGCCCCAAAATTTTAGTCACCAATGACGACGGCATTTATTCGCCGGGCATCAAGGCTTTGTATTTGGCGATGAAAGAGATCGGCGAGGTGTACGTGGTTGCGCCGGATTCCGAAAAAAGCGCGGTGGGACATGCGATCACCCTGTCCGACCCGCTGCGGGTTCATAAAGTGGAGCGAAACAACGCATTTTTTGGCTGGGCGGTGAATGGAACGCCGGCGGATTGCGTCAAACTGGGCGTCAAGGCAATTCTGGAATTCACGCCCGACCTCATCGTTTCCGGCATCAATTTGGGCAGCAACACGGCGACCAATGTCATCTATTCCGGAACGGTATCCGCCGCGACAGAAGGCGCGATTATGGGCATTCCCTCCATCGCCTTCTCATTGACCAGCTTTACCACGAGAGATTTTTCCGGCGCGGCGGCCGTTGCTAAAACGCTCGCAGAAAAAGTATTGGAACACGGCTTGCCGGAAGGAACGCTGCTCAGCGCAAACATACCGCCGCTGCCCCCGGAAAAGCTGGCCGGCGTCAAAATCACCCGGCAGGGACGCGGGCGATACGAGGAATCATTCGAAAAACGGGTTGACCCGACCAACCGAACCTATTACTGGCTGGGCGGCACCAAACTCATTCTCGATACCGATGAAGACGTGGATGAAGTCGCGATTTCCCGGAATTATGTTTCCGTCACCCCGCTGCAATTCGACCTGACCAACCGTCGTTTTATTTCCGAAATGAAAAAATGGAATGTTTCGCTGGATTGACACGCCAACAATTGTACCTTTTTTTCATAAACCACCGCTTGCTTTACGACAATTTCAATCATAGCTTTTCAGCGCACGCGCTCTCAGCGAAGCGCGAATATAATTATTTTATCCTTCACCCTTTAGACCTTATTCTTCAATGATGGAAAAAATACTCATTCTCGATTTTGGATCGCAATACACCCAATTAATTGCCCGAAAAACCCGCGAATTAGGCGTATTCTCGGAAATCCATCCGTTTAATTTCCCGGCTGACGCCATCAAAACGGATAAAAATATCAAAGCGATCATTCTGTCCGGCGGGCCGGCCAGCGTTAACGCACCGGGCGCGCCGCACTGCGACGCGGAAATTTTTCAAATGAGCTTGCCAATATTGGGCATTTGCTATGGGTTGCAGCACATCGCCTATTCACTAAACGGCGAGGTTGATCCGGCCGCAAAGCGGGAATACGGGCGCGCCATGCTGCAAATCGTCGCGGAAAATCCGCTTTTTTCGGGCATTGCCTCGCCCACGGAAGTGTGGATGAGCCACGGCGATCATCTGACCCGCCTGCCGGACGGTTTTGAAGTTTTAGCGAAAACGGAAAATTCCCCGATTGCTGCCGTCGGCAATGCCGCGAAAAAAATTTACGGCATCCAATTTCACCCGGAAGTGCACCATACCTGCGCGGGCGCGCAAATTTTGCGCAATTTTCTCCGCAATATTTGCGGTTTTGGCGGGGATTGGTCGCCGCATTCTTTTATTGAATCGAGCATCCGCCAAATCCGCGAAACCGTGGGCAACGACCGCGTGTTGTTGGGGCTTAGCGGCGGGGTGGATTCCAGCGTGCTGGCCGTTTTGCTAAACGCGGCCATCGGCGAAAAACTCCACTGTGTTTTTGTCGATAACGGTCTGCTGCGCTACCGGGAAGCGGAAGACGTTTATCGCATCTTCAGGGAAAAAATTGGTTTAAACTTGACTCTGGTCACGGCCAGGGCGGCCTTTCTCTCTAAGTTGAAGCGCGTTGTTGATCCGGAGGAGAAACGCAAAATTATCGGCAATACGTTCATTGAAGTGTTTGAAAGGGAAGCAAAAAAAGCGGTCAAAGACTCCGGCGGAGATCAATTTCGCTTTTTAGCGCAAGGAACGCTCTACCCGGACGTTATCGAAAGTGTTTCATTTAAAGGCCCTTCAGCCACCATAAAATCTCATCACAATGTTGGCGGTTTACCGGAACGTCTCAACTTTGAATTGCTGGAACCTTTCCGGGAATTATTCAAGGATGAAGTACGGCAGGTGGGACGTGAACTGGGGGTTCCCGAACAAATTATCGGTCGTCATCCCTTTCCCGGTCCGGGTTTGGCAATCAGGATTATTGGAGAAATTACCGAAGCTGATTTAACTATTTTACAAAAAGCCGATAAAATATTCATTGACGCTTTGAAAAAAGACGGGCTATATGATGAAATCTGGCAGGCATTTTGTGTTTTACTGCCAATCCAAACCGTTGGTGTGATGGGCGATGAGCGAACCTACGAAAACGTGCTGGCGCTTCGGGCGGTTACCAGCACGGACGGCATGACCGCGGATTGGTATCCATTGCCATACAAGTTTTTGGCAAAAGTGTCGAATAAGATTATAAATGAAATAAAGGGAATTAACCGGGTGGTTTATGACATTAGTTCCAAACCGCCGGCAACCATTGAATGGGAGTAACTAAGGAGCTGACTTATGTGTGGAATCGTTGGTTATATTGGTAATCGGGATGCATACCCTGTCCTGATTAACGGCTTAAAACGTCTGGAATATCGCGGCTATGACTCCGCCGGCGTGGCGTTGGTGCAACATGAGGGAATCCGGGTTCAAAAACAGGCGGGTAAAATTACCGCGTTGGAATCGACCATAAACGGCACGCCCATGACCGGGCATCTTGGCATCGCGCATACGCGTTGGGCAACTCATGGCGTCCCCAACCAGATCAATGCCCATCCGCATACGGATTCCACCGGCGATATCGCGCTGGTGCATAACGGGATTGTGGAAAATTACATGGCCCTCCGCCAAATTTTAAGCGATAAAGGACAT
The DNA here is from genome assembly GCA_964450485.1 of uncultured Calditrichaceae bacterium. GTDB lineage: Bacteria > Calditrichota > Calditrichia > RBG-13-44-9 > J075 > JACKAQ01. Next base: position 2,071 of record CAYVDX010000189.1, on the reverse strand, counting down.
ACCTTCAACACAGAAACCGATACGGAAACGATCGTCCATCTCATCGAAGAATTTTACAAAAACAGCGATGTGACTTTTGAAGAAGCCTTTCGCGCCGCGCTGTTGGAATTGGAAGGCACTTATGGACTGGCATTGATTACCCGCCATGATCCGGGAAAAATGTATGTCGCCCGCAAAGGCAGTCCGCTGGTGATCGGCATCGGCGCTGATGAATATTTTGTGGCGTCCGACGCCTCGGCGCTCATCGCCTACACCCGCGATGTGCTTTACCTCGAAGACGGCGAATTTGCGATGATCAGCCGGGACGATTTTGTTACCAAAACCATTAAAAATGAAGTGATCGAAAAGAAAATCGAGCGTGTGGATTTTGACCTGGAGCGCATCGAAAAAGCCGGTTACGACCATTTCATGCTCAAGGAAATTTACGAACAGCCCCGCACCGTTGCCGATTGCATGCGCGGCCGGTTGATCGAGGAGGACGGGGTTTCGCACCTGGGCGGGCTGAATACGATTTTGCACAACGTGCTACGGGCCCGCAAGTTTTTTGTGACCGCTTGCGGCACCTCCTATCACGCCGGGTTGATCGGCGAATACATGCTGGAAGAATACTGCCGCGTGCCGGTGGAAGTGGAATACGCCTCGGAATTTCGCTATCGCGATCCCATTATTCACGATGACAACGTGGTGATCGCCATCAGCCAATCCGGGGAAACGGCGGACACACTGGCCGCCCTGCGCGAAGCCAAGCGCAAAGGCGCCACGGTGATGGGCTTGGTGAACGTGGTCGGCTCCACCATCGCGCGGGAAACCCACGGCGGCACCTACATTCACGCCGGCCCGGAAATCGGCGTGGCCTCGACCAAAGCGTTTACCTCGCAGGTGACGGCGTTGGCGCTGCTGAACGTGATGGTGGCGCGCACCAAAACCATGTCCGCGGAAACCGGACGGCGCATCGTGCAGGAAATGCAGGCGCTGCCGGAAAAAGTGGAACAGGCGCTCAAGTGCAATGACATTGTCCGGGAAATTGCCTATGAATTTATGGATCGCCCCAATTTTCTGTATTTGGGACGCGGGTACAACTTTCCGGTGGCGTTGGAAGGCGCGCTAAAGCTCAAGGAAATTTCCTACATCCACGCCGAAGGTTACCCGGCGGCGGAGATGAAACACGGCCCCATCGCCCTGATCGACGAGGAAATGCCCGTGGTCGTTATCGCCACCAAGGATAGCACTTACGAGAAAATTCTCAGCAACATCGAAGAAGTGAAAGCCCGCAAGGGGCGCGTGATCGCGGTGGTTTCCGAAGGCGATACGGAGCTGGCAAACAAAGTGGACTACACCATTCCCATTCCCACGACCTTCAACTTTTTGCAGCCGATTATTTCCATTGTTCCGCTGCAACTGTTGGCGTATCACATCGCGGTGCTGCGCGGCTGCAACGTCGATCAACCGAGAAACCTCGCCAAGAGTGTTACGGTGGAATAATTGCACGGCATCATTTTGTAAAAAAAGCCCGGTTCATTTTTCTGAACCGGGCTTTTTTTATTACCGAAAATTTATCATTCCTTTTTCAGATTCTCTCACCGCATCAGCATCATCTTGCGAGTTTGGGTAAACCGCTTTCCTGAGCCATCCGAAGGGTTGCCGGCACTCATGCGATAGAAATATACCCCGGAGCTGACCGAAGTCCCGGCGGCATTGCGCCCGTCCCAGACAATCTCGTGCCGCCCGGCCGGCAGGTTTCCGCTCACCAGCGCGCGCACTTTTCGCCCGGAAATGTCAAAAATTTCCAGCTTTACCGGGCTGTCGTTGGGCAGGGCTATTTGGATGGTGGTCGTTGGGTTGAAGGGATTGGGGTAATTTTGACTTAACGCGAACGTTTTGGGCGTCAATGCAACCGGAACCGGCTGATCGGTAACGCTTCTGGCGAGTGAGTCCACGCCGGTTTCGTAATGCGCTTCGACCATCGATTGGCTGATGGAAAGATCGCCCTTGAGCCTGATCTGCACCCGGAAAAATACTTCCGTGCGGGTATTGACATTCAGCACGAACTCTTTCCGAACCCGTGAATCCG
>CAYVDX010000188.1:0-6884 GCA_964450485.1 uncultured Calditrichaceae bacterium | reverse complement strand
TAACCCGATAACCTCCGATGTGCTCCAGCAAAAAGCCCCTCGCCCGATGCGCGGCGGCTTAAGGATCGACAAAGCGAAAAAAGAATTCGGATATACGCCAAGATCGATTGTGGAGGCATTAACGTCGCTAAAAATCCGCCTCGAAAAGGAAACGCCGGGAACAGTATGAAAAAAACTTTGGTGATTGTGCCGACTTTTAATGAGCGCGACAATATTTTAACCGTTTTTGACATGGTCTTCGGGCTAAAAATACCCGGGTTAGATTTGCTGGTTATCGACGACAACTCTCCCGATGGCACCGCCGCCGTCGTCCGCGAGGCAATGGCAACGTTTTCCGATAAAATATTTATCATCGAAAGACCGGGAAAGATGGGACTTGGCACCGCGTATATCGCCGGATTTCGCTTTGCGCTTGAACACGGTTATGACTATGTCATGGAAATGGATGCCGATTTGTCGCACGATCCCCGGGAAATCCCCAACTTTTTAGAGAAAATCAAAGACGCGGATTTAGTCATTGGATCAAGGTATCTCAATGGCGTCAATGTCATTAACTGGCCGCTCTCGCGATTGATTTTAAGTATTTCGGCGAGTAAATACACCCAATTGATCACCGGGCTTCCCGTAAAAGATTGCACTGCCGGTTTTAAATGTTTCCGCCGTGAAGTTTTGGCGTCAATCCCGCTCGAAGAGGTGCGCTCAAACGGCTATTCCTTTCAAATTGAGATGAATTTCAAAGCCTGGAAAAGAGGGTACCGAATCGCCGAAATTCCTATTGTTTTTACGGATCGCACCGTTGGTAACTCAAAGATGTCGCGAAAGATTATGGTTGAAGCGTCATTTATGGTGTGGAAGTTGAAAATATTGAGCTTATTTGGTATTTATTAAAGCGCGCCGCTATTCGGGCGGTAGTTGGAAATTGGCGGAAAAATCGCTATATTTCATGGCGAGTCCATTGACGTTGATATTTTGACAGGAACTCCGGACATTATTGGATAGGCTTTTTACGATTTTGTAATCCTTTTTACATATCATCTGGTTAATCCTGTTTATCCCGTCTAAAACCGAGGTTAAATTTTGAGAAAATCATTTCGGATCATTCTGGATTTTGAAAAACCCGTTGTTGAGTTGCAAAAAAAAATCAATGAGATGGCGGAATATTCCCGCGAATCCAGCATCAATTTAAGCGAAGACCTAAGTCGATTACGCAAAAAAGCAGATACATTGCAAAAGGAAATATATTCAAAACTGACTCCCTGGCAGCGAGTGCAGTTAGCCCGGCATCTTGACCGGCCGTTTACGCTTGATTATATCAAGCGCATCACCACTGATTTCATCGAATTACACGGCGATCGTTGTTATGCTGATGACGCCGCCATGATCGGCGGAATTGGCGTTATCGATGATTTCCGGGTCGTTATCATCGGGCAGCAAAAAGGGCGTGACGTCAAGGAAAATTTGTATCGAAATTTTGGAATGTCGAACCCGGAGGGCTATCGTAAGGCATTGAGATTGATGAAATTAGCCGCGAAATTTAATTTACCGGTGCTGACATTTATTGATACGCCCGGCGCTTATCCCGGCATCGGCGCGGAAGAACGGGGGCAGGCGGAAGCCATCGCCAAAAATTTATTTGAAATGTCGCGATTGCCGGTGCCGATTATTGTGACGATCATCGGGGAAGGCGCTTCCGGCGGCGCATTAGGCATCGGTGTGGGCGATACGATTCTGATGCTGCAAAACTGCTGGTATTCGGTAATTTCGCCGGAAGGATGCGCGGCCATTTTGTGGAAAGATAATTCCAAGGCGCCGGTTGCCGCCGAAGCAATGAAGCTGACCGCGCCTGATTTGAAAAAACTAAATATCATCGACAAAATCGTACCCGAACCGCCTGGCGGCGCTCATTGGGATTATGATGAAGCCGCGAATTTATTAAAAACCGCCTTGCTTGAAGCGTTAAAAAAATTAAGCAAAATGAACAGTGACGAATTGGTGCAAAAGCGCATTCAAAAATATGCTGAAATGGGAAACTGGAGTGAATAGGAAAAATGCTGGATCAAAAAATGCTGGCAATCATTGTTTGCCCAAAGTGTAAAAATGAACTGGAATATTTACCGAATTCGGATGATGACCGGCAGGGAAAATTAATTTGTCATCTCTGCAACCTGGCATATTCCGTTCAGGATGACATTCCGATTTTGCTGATTGAACAGGCAAAACCTTGCGCGCCGGAAACGCCGGCTTAATTTTTTGCAATAATCTGTTCAATTACTTTTAATAACTGGTGTAAATCGTAGGGTTTTGATAAAATTTGATCAACGTATTCGTGGTTGATTAATTCTTCTTCAGCTTGATTTCCCCATCCCGTAACTAAAATAACCTTTGATTTTGGAAGCACATTTTTAACTTTTTTCGCAACATCCCAACCAGACATTTCAGGCATTCCCAAATCGGTTAGAATAACATCATAGCGTTCCCTGGAGACCCGCTCCAGCGCTTCCTTGCCGCTGCTGGCCATGTCAACCTTATTAAATTTCAGCTTCAACACTTCGGCTATCGTCATCAATAATTCAATCTCATCATCAATTACCAGCAGGTTTGTGTTATGCGATGTACTGATTTGCCGATAGTCCTTAACCGGCGCTTCTTCGTAGGGCTTTTTCTCCGAAAATGGTAACCGAATGATAAATTCAGTACCACGCCCCGATTGGCTGTTTACCTGTATCGTGCCATCGTGTGAAGTGATAATTTTGTAAACCAGACTCAACCCCAATCCGGTGCCGCTTTTCCCTTTCGTTGTAAAAAACGGATCAAATATCTTCTGACGAATATTTGCCGGCATGCCAACGCCGCTATCTTTCACGGAAACGACCGCGGTCTTTTCTTCTCTATCGATTTGTGCCTTGATTGCCAGGGTGCCGCCATCAGGCATGGCGTCGGTGGCATTGAAGATGAGATTCGTGAAAACTTCTTTTAATTCAACCGGGTTGCCAAAAACAACAATATCATTTTCCAGATCCGTATTAATTTTAGTTTCGTGACCCTTTAACTGAGTCGCAGGTTTAATTTTTTGAAATGAATACAGCAAACTATCCTTGATAACGGAGTCGAGATAAAGGTGTTTAAATTCTTTACTTTGTTTACCGTGGCTTGGCGTCAATTCTTGCAATCGCTTTACCATTTCCGCGCCATCCCTGGCGGCTTTTTCTATAATTTTTATTTCTTCGATAATTGTTTCATCATCAGTGTTCATCAACATTAGCTGGCTTCGGCCCATGATGGTCATCAAAAAATTATTAAAATCATGCGCCGCGCCGGATGCAACTTCACCAATGATGCGCATTCGCTCGGTTTGAATCAATTTTTCTTGTAATTCCTGGCGTTCAGTCATATCCATGCCGTAAAGATAAATATTGTCTTCACCTGGCGGCATATACGCATAGAATTGAAACACCAAATCTTCAAATTTTTGAATGTATTCCTGACTGATACCAGCCTGCAGGGTGTTGCTCTGAAGCTCAAACATCAAGGTGACAGGGGTTAATTTTCGAACCGATTCTAATTGCAGCTTTTCAACAATTCCTTTTGCCGTGGCGTTTGCATAAATCACTTCCCCGTCAAGGTTTAAGCTCATCACAATTTGTGGACTAACTTCCGGAAACCGCGATAAATAATGAATGCGTTTTTCTCGCAACCGTTCTTCGGTAACATCCTGCACAGTAAAAATGCCGCCGATGAATTCCCGTTTTTTATTGAAAAAAGGAAAGAAACGCCGGGAGAGTTGTTTCTCCGTCTCAAAAATTGTCCATTCAATCGTATCTGATATGTTTTGGTAGGATGCTTTTTTGATATCAGATTGATGTTTGTTGACATCAAAAAATGTGCGGCACTTCTGCGCGGTTTGTTCCTCACATTCAAAGATTTTCCAAAAAGTTTTATTCGCGCGTTTAATTGTAAAATTTCGATCAACCGCGACAAGACCGATTTGTACTTCGTCAAAAGTGGTTTTCCACTCTCGCTCAGACTGTGCGGTTTGCTGAAACAACAATACATGATCCAACGCCAGGGTTAATTCTTTTAAAATACCCCGCATAATATCCACATGATAGCTATAAGATAAATCAGGCAAATAACCATTGCCCAGACCAATCAAAAGCACTTCGCCCCGGAAGACAGAATTATCTTTTAGCACGAGAATCGATTTAGGATTTACGTCATCGTAGGCTTTTCCCAGGCATGTTTTCAACGGATTTGTCTTTGCCGCATCAATCCAAAGGGTTGGAGAGTTGGGTAATTGTTCTTCAATTTGGATGTTTTCCGGGAATAATTCCGCGGAAATGCCAACCGTGGAGTGATGCGCCAAACGTTTTCCGCCTTTTCCGGAAACCTGGTAAATTGCCAAATGGTCATAGGAAAACGCGATCGTAAGATCGATTAATGCCTCGTTTAAAATAAAATTTGATGAGACATTGTTTTTGATGTAGCTAAATAAATTGTAGAAAAAATTCAGTTTCCGATTTTGCCGCTCCAATTGATCGAATTGAATACAGTTTTTTAACGCGACGGTCAAATGCCGCTTTATCTGTTCCAGAAAAACCAAATCCTCCTGCGAAAATGGCGAATCTTTATCCGGGCAGATGTTGAGAATCCCCAGCAATTCATCCTGAAACACGATTGGAAATGATGTTAATTCATGGATCTGTTTGTCGGAAAGATTGTTAAAATAAGCATGTTTTGGATAGCTTTCCGCGGTAATTTGAAAGCAAACGCCGGATTGGTCATTTAAAAATTCTTCCAACGGCGATTCCTTAAAATGGAGCAGGGCGCTTTTGGGAAAGTCAAAATGTTCATTGTTTTCCGAGGAGAAAAATACGCGAAAATGCCTTTTTCGCGTATCGACCGGAAGAAAAAAGCTAAGCGCCCGGTAGGGAAATATCCGAAAAAATTTTCGGGAAAAGGAAACCAGCGTTTCTTTAATATCCAGCGTTGCGTTCAGGAGCGTCGATAAGTCTTCCAAAAAGGTCAGGCGAAGATTTTGCCAGGTAATTTGTTCCTCCCGCAGTTCCATTTCCCGCAAATGCCGTTTTTCACGGGTAATATCGCGCATAATGCCGACGAGCGCCATGGTTTCGCGGTTATCATCGAGAACCGGTTGGATGTGCAAATAGGTCGAAACCGGTAAATGATCAATGCGTTGCTGGCTGACTTCACCCTGCCAGCCGGTTTTTAGCGCAGCCGGGAAAATTTCTTTTTCCAGTTGCGGGGTGTAAAATTTTCCGAAAAGAGTTGAAAAATTTTTGCCCAATAAATGATCCCGCTGATAACCGCTGATGGTTTCCAGGGTTTTGTTAATAAACAGAATTTGCCCATTTACCCGCGGCTCAATTATGACGATGCCTTCGCCGATATTCTCTAATGCCTTGAGCATCAAATTGAGAATGTTCGTCGTTTCTTCCTGATGGGTTTCGGCGGCATTTTCATCATTTTTTATCAACAAGTCGCTGGCAAAAATAATGCTTTTTTCAATGTTGTTTAATGCTTTTCCATACGCAGCAGCGCCAATAATTCTTTTGGCGCTGCTGGGTGAATTTACAATGGCGGATTTCAGCTTAACGAGTGAATGTAGTAACATCTTATCATTAAGTTCCGAGGTCGCGATGAATTTGCTCATTTTACGCCATGCTTCGGTTAGGCTTTTTTCGTCACCCGTGATAATTGCATGGATAAATTCATCGGCAAACGGATTATCTTCGATAAAATGATGTTTGAAATAAGGCTCTTTGGCAATAGCAGCCGTCCATATCTGTTTGATGGTTTTTTTCATGAAGATACAAGCTTTTGTAAATTTTGAAATTAGAAAAATTTCACCGGACAATTAAGTCCGTAAATTAAAGTAGCTGAAAGTATGGATAAACGTAAAATAGTCGGCAAATAATCGAAAATCTATAGTAAGTGTGGTGAGAAAAGTGAAATAATATTCTCCCTCGCATGCCCAACCATCCTTATTGTACAATACAAATTTTTCAAATCAAATTTTTAAAATTTTTTGATAAAGTTTTAAAGTATCTTTGGCGATTTTTGGCCATAAAAAATTCTCTCGCACATGGTTTTGCAGTGCATTGTCCTTGGGTTTATTTAATGCTTTTTCAATGCCGCGGCGTATATCCAAAATAGAATACGGATCAACATAATCCGCAAAATCCTGAAAATACTCACGTGTTCCGCCGTGTGGCGTAATGACAATTTTCGCGCCGCCCAATGCCGCTTCAAGCGCGGCAATCCCCGGCGTTTCAAATTGTGAAGGCAGCGCAAAAACATCGCAGGCCGCGTAGGCAGCGGCCAATAGCGGACTATCGTTGGGCAATCCTTCAATGATGCGCAGATTCTTGTTGCGTTTTGCTTCCCCTAAAACCTGCCCGGTTTCGCCGGTGTGTAAAATGGGCGTGATCAGCACGGCGGGATGATCGATTTCAGCCAATGCGCGCACCAGACGCAACATGTTTTTCCGCGCCGGCCCAATGTGCCCGACGGTGAGAATAAAATTTTCCAGCCCGTATTTTTTTTTGAACAGGGAGGGGTCGCCATTCAGAAATCGCGCTGAAACGCCGTTATGAATCACGCTGAATTTTTCCGCCGGAATGCCAAACCCCTGGGAAATGATCCGGCCTTCATCACCGGTGTTGGGCAGCACTTGCGCCGCCCATTGGCAAATATCCCGGGTAAAGCCAAATTCCCACCAAACGCCGCGCATTATTTTCCGGGTCAGTTGATCAATTCGATGAATCGCCCGAAGGGTTCGCGCCGATCGCCGCGTGTAAAAGATGGTGTTTACGACAAAGCGGATGTTCTGATAATGTAAATTTCTCGCTAAATTATACAAGGAA
>CAYVDX010000187.1:0-6893 GCA_964450485.1 uncultured Calditrichaceae bacterium | reverse complement strand
CGCATCATTTTGTTGAGAATGCGCTCGCCCGAATGACCAAACGGCGGGTGACCCAAATCATGCGCCAGGCATACGGCTTCCACCAACTCCGGATCGATATAAAAATCATCGCGCAACAGCGGACTTTGGCGGCGCAGGTAATTGCAAATTGAACGCCCGATCTGCGCAACTTCGATGGAATGGGTTAGCCGGGTGCGGTAAAAATCGTATTCGCCGGAGAGAAATACCTGGGTTTTTGCCTGCAAGCGACGCAATGCCGAACTGTGGATGATGCGATCGCGATCCCTTTCAAACGGCGTGCGATAATCTTTTCCCCGGCGTTGGGTCAAAAATTCGCAGTCGAAGGCGTTGTAAAACTGGTTGTCGGCGATGGGATATTTGCTCATGTTTATAAGTTTGTAAACTGTTCTGATTTTGTTGCCAAAGATTCCATCCGCGGTTAATAATAGCAAAAAATATAAAAATCAGATGATTGAAACAATTGGTTTTATTATAATTATTGAAAAAGAAGAATGCTCAATTTCACGGCAATGCGCTTTTGCTGATGAAGTATGTCCCGGCAAAAACCTCAAGACGTATCAAAACATTTAACGGATCAATCACAGGGGAAATGTTGTCATGTCTGAAATGCTCAAACAAATTATTGAAGCCTGGCAAACCAACAATCGCATCAACTTGCTGTTGATCGACGACATCAACGACGAGGGAATGAAATGCACCCTTTCCAAACGCGGCGGGCGAAACGTGGTGCGGCAGTTTGCCCATTTGCACAACAATCGGGTTTTGCATTTGGAAAAACGGGCGAAAGATTTAGCGGAAGGATTGTATAAATTTGGAACCCCGGAAGAGCCGCCCCGGGATTTTTTAAAGGCGTGTTTGATCGATTCGTGCGAAAAGATCAGCGTTTTTTTTGAGCAGGCTGTCACCGGCAGCGTGAAACGGCGGCATTTTAAAAAGGGAATTATCGTTTATCTCAGCTATTTCATTGCCCACGAAAGTCACCATCGCGGCAATATTTTACTGACGCTCAAACAATGCGGGCATCCATTAGACAAAGACCTGCGTTACGCTATCTGGGATTGGGACCGGCGATAAGCGGTCAGCGGTCAGCGGACAGCGCCATTAATTTTTCCTGTAAATCGCGTTCCCGCACCCCTGGCAAAATAAAATAAAAGAGGCTCCCTTTTCCCGGCTCTCCGTCGCTTTCCACCCCGATTTCTCCGCCCAGTTTTCCCACAATGCGCCGCACGATGGACAGCCCTAGCCCGTGCCCTTTGATGCCGGATTTGTGCAGTCGCTGAAAGGGCGTGAATAATTGTTCCTGCTCTTCGGGCGTCAGGCCGTCGCCGTTATCCCGTACCCAGTATTTCACCCGGGCATCGGGCAAAACGGTTCCGCCGACTTCCACGCGGGGCGGCCGGCCGCCGTATTTAAAGGCATTGCTGATGTAATTCGCCCATACTTCTTCAATCCACGGCGCATAGCCGAGCGCCTGCGGCCAGGCCTCATGGCAGGGCACAATCAATTCCGCCCGGTATTCCCTGACCAGATTTTCGAGCCGTTTTTGAATGGTAATCATCATTTTATCCATCGCCACAGGGCTTAACTCGACCTCGCTCATACCGCTCACATTGGCAAGCAAAAGCAATTCGTTGATGATCGTCTCCATCTTTTTGCCGCTCTTGAATATGTTTTGCAGACAATCGCGCTGCTTTTCTTCGGGAATTTTCGGATCGTTTTGCAGCAACAGTTCGGCAAAGCCGATAATCGCGCCCATGGGATTTTTGAGGTCGTGAGCCACGGTGTGGGAAAAGGCGTCCAATTCGGCGTTTTTTTCCTCCAGATTTTTTGTGTATTGTCGGGCCATTTCTTCCGCTTGCTTGCGTTCGGAAATATCGATGGAATATTCGATCATGTGTGAAAGGTTGCCGTCTCCATCAAAAATCGGGTACGCATGAACTTCCATCTGAACGGGATTGCCGTCTTTATCAAAATGAATATGTTCGACAACCGCCGGTTTTTTTGATTGGCGAACCAGCGATAACGGGCAGGGGTGTTCCGTGCCGCTGCAGGGTTCGCTAAGACGGTGGGTTAGGGCATGGCAGGTGGAAATTGTGGAGACGCCCAACGACCGGGCCGCGGCGTTGGCAAGTTCAATTGAGTAATCATCGGCATTGATCACATAAAAAGGATTGGCCAGGGAATCAATAATCGAGTTCAGGTAATCGCGCTGCCGCGTAAGTTTTAACTCGGCTTCGGCGCGGCGGGCAACCTCTTTCTCAAGTTCGCTGTTTTTTTGTTTATATTTATCTTCGGTCGCTTTTAGCTGTTTCAGGTACTTGATAAAAATAAACATTCGAATCGGCGTTAACACGCCGGAAATCAACACCGCCACAGCGATTCCAGGAACTAAAAATTCTTCAGCACTAAAAATAAAAATCGCGGCAACGGTAATGAGCACCGCAACCATAATTGACAAAAGGGTTAATAGAATTGTGCTTTGAACAAAGCTAAACCGTTCAATTAGTCTTCGAAACATAGAATACATATCCTCTTCTCCTCAAAAGGCGAATGAAACCGTCGTGCGTCGTCACAACGGGTGGAAAAAAACAAAACCATCGGTTTTATAGAAAAGATCGGGAAAAATTGCGTTAGCTTTGGTTCAATTTTCACTTGCGACAACGTTGCCAAAGCTCAAATTTACTGATGCTACTAATCAGCGGCAAAATTTATGAACGAAGCTCAATAAATACAATGAATTAATTACCAGTTTTGTAAAAAAAGTTGGGGAAAATCAATTTTTAGGGTAAGATTATTTTTTTTCAGATGATTACAACGGTTTTACCTGCGTCGGGTACATTGGATGCACAAATTGCTCTTCGGCATGAACATTAGCCGGGCAAATGGAATTTTCGCTTTGCATTTTGTGCAACGGCCAAAATCCGGGTGATCGATTTTTGCCAGGGTATTTTCTAACTTGGGCAGCTTGATGAGCGCATTGTCAAGCGCCGCCGCATTGACGCTTATGCTGTTCAAGGCTTCCATTCGGCTCAAGCGGCCGCTGGCATTGTCGGGAACAATCGATTGGGTGAGTTTTTCTAACCGTGGAATGTGGTTTCGAGCGGCTTCGATTTCAGAAGCCGGTTTTTTCCGTAACGGCGTTTTTTCTTCGCGTGGCATTGCTTTCCGGGCATTTACGGTCCATGGGTTTTTACAAAAACACCTTTAGCCCGGCGGTGATGCCATCAATTGAGGTTGCGCCGGCCGACCAGTATTGGTATCCGAAAAACAGCGCGGCCCGGTTGATATGCAGGTTCAAAGCGCCAAAAAATTCCGGCAGATACGTGCCGTTGATAAATCCGCCGCTGTAGCTGAAATTCACACTGAGCGGCTTGCGCAAATACCACTCGCCGCCGCTGTTGAAGGCGAAGCCGGTGTTGGTGTTATCGCCGCGCAGCCCTTTCAGACCAACGCCCCACCAAAGGGCCAGACGATTCAGGCGGAAGCGATTGTAATTGACAAACACGCTGTACATCTGCAAGTGATCGTTCCGTGTGGTGAGCGTTTCTGTGAGATTGGTATAAAAAATTTCCGTCGTAAAAAGCGGGTTTGGCGACAATTTCATCCGAAATCCGCTGCCGTCAAGGTCGGCTTCGCTGTAAAAATAGTGAGCGGAAAAATTTACCGAAAAATTTTTGCCGTCCGTTTGAGAAAACAAGCCTTCGTCTTCCACGGCGTAGGGAAATTCGCTGTAAAAACTGTTGCGAATGCTGCCGCCGTAAAGTCGATCGGGTTCCCCGGGAAACTGAATAAACACGCCATAAGTCAGGCGGGCGATGAAGTAATAATCATCAAATGCCAGGTAGCTATTGCCGTGACCGCTGTCGTCATCGTCATTGTCTTTATCAATTTCATCTTCAATTTGTCCCAATTTGCCTTCTTCTTTTTCTTGTTTGTCATCGGCAAGCGCGAGGAGATTGTCGTCGCCGGTGTCTGTTTCGCGTTCAATCCGCGCGACGGCAATGGCGTCATTTTCTCCGTTTTTTCTGCCGGATACAACCCGCGCGGGGCTGCCTGTATGCGCTTTACCGCGATTTCTGTCCCGCACAATCCGAGGAGTGGTTGTCGATTTCTCACGATCCCGATGCCTGTCCCGGTTAACCTGTCCTGATCGCGGTTTTTCTTTTCTCTCCACATTTCTTCTTTCCTGGGCTAAAACGCTATTTGCCGGAAATACGAATAACAGCATCAAAAACACGATAGAAAAAGTTGTCAAATGTTTCATATTATCACCCCGTAAAAAATTCAGCCGAGTAAAAGATTTGAACGTTGTCCAATGTTGATCGTTGCGATTTTTATGCCAAAATTTTCGCGACCAAAATCATCCTTATTTACTTGATTTTATTATGAGTTGTCATACGGGGGTTACAAATTCGACAAAATTGTCGGCAACTATTCGGAAAAACCGGTCTGTTGAAGCAGCGTTTCCGGCGATAAAATAGCAAAATCGGGGCGTTCGTCCAGCACTTCATCCGGGATTGCCTGGATGGCGTTCAGCAATATTTTTCCGGTGGTTTCCGGTTTATGGGCGTTTTCGCTCAGGTAGCGTTTCCAGGCGCGCGCGCCGCGCTGAAAGGCAAAAAGCCCGTGCATGTGCCGGATGATGCGATTGGGAAATGTCCCTTTTCCCCGCCACGTTTCGATGTAGGCAATCATCGCTTCGATAATTTCGCGCCGCGTTACCGGCGGGCGACGGCTGTCATAGAATTGCTGATCCACCGTGGCAAACAAAAACGGATTTTCGTAAGCCGCCCTGCCGATCATAACGCCGTCGGTTTTTTCCAAATGCCGGGCAATCGCTTCAACCGTTTTAATGCCGCCGTTGATTTCAATGGCCAATTCTGGAAATTCTTGTTTCAATCGATAGACGTCGTCGTGGCGCAGCGGCGGTACCGTGCGGTTTTCCCTGGGGTTTAGCCCTTTTAGCCAGGCAATTCGCGCATGAATGATGAAACGATCGCAACCGGACCGGCGAACGATATTCACAAAATTTGCCATTTCATCGTAGCTTTGCATGTCATCGATGCCGATGCGATGTTTCACGGTTACGGGAATGCGAACCGCCGCGCGCATTTTTGCTGCGCACTCGGCGACAATTTCCGGCGTTGCCATCAGGCAGGCGCCAAAGTTGCCTTTTTGAACGCGCTCGCTGGGGCAGCCGACGTTGATGTTTACTTCATCGTAGCCCCAATCCCCGGCAATCCTCGCGCATTCGGCCATTTCCGCCGGATCGTCGCCGCCCAATTGCAGCGCAACCGGCTTTTCCGCTTCGGAAAAACCGATGATCCGCGCGCGATCGCCGTGGATCACCGCGCCGCTGGCGACCATCGGCGTGTAAAGCAGGGTTTCCCGGGTAATTTGCCGCATAAAATAGCGATAATGACGGTCGCTCCACTCCATCATCGGCGCCACGCTAACCGGCCATTTTTTCCCGCGGCGGGAATTTGTATGGTTATTGGTCATTGGATTTTTTCCACTGCGATTTTGCCTGGGTTGGGCGAAAGCCATTCGCCCCTACGGATCACAAATTAGGCGCTTGACCCTTCATTCCTCGCCCTTCGCTTTTCCCTCCACGCTCCACGAAGTTTCGCCCTTTGCTCCTCGCTCTTTCCTTCCATTCTTTACGCTTTACGCATCACGCTCCACGAGTTGTCAAGCCGCGTCCAGGCAATCCAGCAGTGATTTCAGGCAAATCATCATAAGCCCCTGGCTATCTTCGCGTATTTTAACATTATCATCGCCTTCTTCGGTCAATGCGGTCAACAGGTATCCCAAAATCTCTACCTGGTTGTAATTTCCCACGATATTATCCACCACGGCAATAAAATCACCGGGTGATTCCCCCATCATTCCTTCCAGTGTTTTTATATTGGCGTCCTCTGCCTGAAACAACTTTTTATCCGAGACCATCGGCAGCTTCTTTTCGCCTTTTGACATCATTCGCCAAACATTGGCGCCTAAATACATCAATATTTCTCGCTCATCCTCATTAAAAACATCTTCACCGGCTGCCATCAAATACATCAATGCGGACGGCTGTTCTTTGCTGAATTTGGTGATCAGGCGCATCACGTCATCGATTTCCATTTCCCCCATTTCCATCCAGGTTTCTTCGACAATTTTTGCTGATATCGGGTTCAAGAAATCTCCTTTCCGAAGTTTGTTGCTTCAAATTTAGGCTTACCCGCTCAAATCCGGATACAAGCATAAAATAACAAAATGAAATGTGGAAAACAGGCTCAAAAATATAAAACTTCGCTGGTTATTATTCAGCAGTATGGGAATCAGGCAGATTTTCCGTGAACCTAAACACCACAAACCTTGAAGGTTTTCCGGGTGTTTTTCAAATATCGCCAAAAATGTAACAAACATGGAATGTTTAATATCCGCAAATAAACCCGCAAGGTTTTTATGCTGCGATTTCAGGAAAAGCCGTATTGTAAACATCCAAAATTGTCATCGCTGAATAGTAACCTTTGCTGATATTGCCTTTGATGAAATGGGGTAAATCGGGTATGAGGTTATTGGGAAATCAGGATATTAGGCGTCCCGCCAGCGACCGAATCACCTGAACGCCCAATATCTTTGTTATGTTACCCGAAAACCGGGGTGAACGAAAAACATTAATGCTTGTCCAAACAATCCAGCAGCGATTTCAAGTGCAGAAAAAGATAACCGAGGTTTTCTTCCCGGATTGTGTCGGATGCTTCGATGGCTTCGTCAAGTGTGTTCATAATATATCGAAGCATTTCGTACTGATTGTATTGGTAAATTTGATCAATTACCTCGTCTTCATCGTTCCAGTTTTCCCGGTATTTTCGATCGGCGATAAC
>CAYVDX010000186.1:0-6931 GCA_964450485.1 uncultured Calditrichaceae bacterium | reverse complement strand
CCTTCGCATAGTCCCGTAGGGACGATAGAAAATCCTTAAGGTTTACGCCTATGCGATTTATCGGGAATGCCCGATGCCTGAACAAGTATTTTCTCTGCAAAATAACTTGACAATGTTCGAATAAATCTTTTGAAATATCCAATATATCTCGTCAATTCTGTCTGATTTTTTTTAGATTTTTTTGAAAATGATCAAAATTAAAATTTCCAAAAAATTGCTGACCGCGCGGGGCGAAATGACGCTGCGCATCGACGAGGCCTTTGAGCAGCATGATTTTGTGGCGCTTTTCGGAAAATCCGGCGCGGGAAAAACCACCACGCTGCGCATTCTGGCGGGGTTGACAAAACCGGACAGCGGCTTGATCCGCGTGAATGATGAAACCTGGTTTGACAGCAAAAACGGCGTCAACCTGCCGCCGCGGCGCCGGTCGATTGGATTTGTTTTCCAGGATTATGCGCTGTTTCCCAACATGACGGTCCGGCAAAACCTGGACTATGCCCTGGCGCGCGGTGAAAAACGCGCCATCGTCGAGGAGTTGCTGAGGATGGTCGATTTGCAGCAATTGGCAGAACGCAACCCCCAAACGCTCTCCGGCGGCCAACAACAGCGAGCGGCATTCGCACGCGCGCTGGTGCGCCGCCCCAAAATTTTGCTCCTCGACGAACCGCTCTCCGCCCTTGATGATGAAATGCGCCGCAAATTGCAGAATGACATCCTTGCGTTGCATAAACGCTTTGAGATGACCACCATTCTGGTCAGCCACGATCTCGGGGAAATTTTTAAACTGTGCTGCCGCGTGTTGGTGATTGATGAAGGGAAAATCATCAAAAACGGGCATCCCACGGAAGTTTTTATCGGGAAAAAGCTCAGTGGAAAGTTCAAATTTGAAGGGGAAATTCTGGCTATTCAGCAAAACGACGTGGTTTTTATTATCACTATTGCCATTGGCAATACGCCGGTGAAAGTCATTGCCGCGGCAGAGGAAATCGCCGGTTTAAGCGTCGGCGATCGGGTCATTGTCGCGTCGAAGGCGTTTAACCCGGTCATTTTGCCGGTGAACCTGTCTTAATCAATATCTCAGCACGTTTGTGTAAGCCATGGTTCATTACGGTGTTATTGGTTGGCTTCGGCGGGCTCTTCAACATTTCCACCAAACAAGCCATCGATCAAATCAGCAACAGTTTCTTCATCTGATTCCCGCACAAACACGTACCCGGGCGTGCTAACGCCGGTAAATCCTTTGGCGCCAAAAGCCCCGGCCTCCCAATCCGAAACGTAATAAAAAGGAATATCACGCGCTTTGAGGATACCGCCCAACATTTCCAATTGCATGGCGCCGGGAAGCGGCCCGACTTTTATCCAACGCGGTTCTTCACGCATGATTTGCCCTTTGTTTTACAAAAAATTTATGGATTCATCTCAAAAAATTGGGTTTCCTGCTCGTGGAGATATTCATAAATTTCATCGGATGATTGACAGCTCAAAATATTCTCTCGGACATCTTCTTTCGCGATAATCCGGGAAATGCGGCTGAGCAGGCGAATATGAGTGCCGGGCTTGCTTTCTGGACCAATCAACAAAAAAATAATTTTCGCGGGCTGATTGTCCAGCGATTGAAAATCAACACCCTGTGGGTGAATTCCCAAGGTAATCATAAAATCGCCGATGTGGTCTGTTTTGCAATGGGGAATGGCGACGCCGTTGCCAACGCCGGTGGTCATTATCTTTTCGCGTTCCAACACAGATTCTAAAATTTCATCGACATTGTGAACCGATCTTTTTTCCGCAAGCAAACCAAGAAGCTCTTTGATGACCGCTACTTTTGTCGCGCTGTGCAGTGGAAGCCGAATCAAATCTGATTGTAACGCATCTGTTAAATTCATTAAGAAACTCCGCCTGGCATTCACGATTTAGTCATTCAAAAAATATACAACAAAAATAGAGAAAAAACATTAGAAAAAGGATTCGTTGGATTGTATCTCCCTGCGAGTGTCGATTTGTTTGTTGAAATGAAGAGGAATGCTTCCGGTTCCGGCAATCGATCAAAATTCAGCCGTCAACCAATAATTCGACCGTTGCTTCACAACCACAGCCGCAGCGAAACTGAATGGCTTTAACAGCATGGCCTTCTTTGATCAGTTCGATCTGTACGGCGTCTTTTTTCCCAAAATCCGAGAGCTGCAGGGATTTCACCAGGTTTTGATTTTCATCGGTTGTCGGATGTAAAATGCCGCCTGATTTTTGAAAGCGCAATACCGGGTGTTGGGTAAAGGCTTTCCCGTCTTCAACTACAGGCTCAAATGTTTGTTTTTTCACCACAAAATCCTTTTTGTCAATATCGTCTATTCCTTTAGGCTCTACCCATCATCGGAAATATCCGAGATGAGTAAAGTAGAAAAAACAGCTTGATTTACAAGAGGATTATATTAATTTTGTGCCGCACAACACGAAGTGAACCGGGAGTTTTCATTTAATTCATGCCAAATTTATCTCAGAGGGAGAAAAATATGCGCAGATCGATCTTTTTGTTGATGTGTTTTTATATCGGGATGACCTTTTCTGCTCACGCCCAATTATTCCCCGATCCGTTTCGTTTTCCGGAAGAGAACCGCTTTGACGGCGGCATGGGCGTCACCTGGATTGATGGAAACAGCTACACGACTTTGACCCTGACCCCGGATATTGCCGCCGGTAAATTCGGACTGGGGCTTTACTTGCAATTGCTATTTGACAATGAAAACAGCTTTATATTTCGCAAAACAGAATACGAAGACGGCGCCGGTATTTTGCGCGCCATTCGCTACATTCGCTACGGGCAAAAACATGAGCCGATATTTTTCCGGGCCGGTTCCATCGACCGGGCGAATCTTGCCAACGGTTTTTTGATGTGGAATTACAATAACGCATCGAATTATGACAAGCGAAAAATCGGACTTGTCGCGGATTTGGACTTTGATCTTGTCGGTTTTGAGTCGTTTACCAGTTCTTTTGGCACATCGAATTTGCAGGGCGGAAATGTTTATCTGCGTCCCCTGAAATTTATGGAAAATCCCCCGCCGGTGTTGAATAAGCTGCGGGTTTATACCACTTATCTTCGCGATGACAATGTTGTGGAAACCCAACTGACGGATTCGACTTTTACCAAAAAAGACCTGAGCGCTTACGGCTTTGGCGTTGATTTGCCCTGGTTGGATTTGAAATTGCTCAAAAGTTTTGTGTACGCGGATTATTCCAAAATCAGCGGTTACGGCAGCGGCCAGGCGGTCGGGATTCAGTTCATCGTGCCGGAATTTATCGGCGTATTCGGTTTGGGTGCGCGCCTGGAAAAGCGCTTTTTGGATGCACAATTTATCCCGCACATTTTTGGTCCATTGTATGAATTACAGCGAAAATTAGCCGGCGCCCAGGGAATTATCGGACAATTGAACACGGCGAAAAAATCCGAGGGAATTTTTGGCGAGCTTTCCGGGCATGTGATTCACAAGGTGCGCCTGATCGGTAGTTTTGAAAAATTGAACGGCATTGCCCACACCGGCATTTTGCATTTGGAGGCCTATTCGCCCGATTTGGTTCCCAAATTTCAGTTACGTGCGTATTACGACAAAACCAACATTCAAACCTTTCGCGAAGCGCGCACCTTGGACATTAACTCCATCCTGACCGCCGAAGTTGGCTACGAGTTGAATCGCTATTTGCTGCTGACAATGGTTTATCAATGGTATTGGGTGCAGGATCCGGCCCGTCCCGGTTTTTTCAAGCCGTTGGAACGCGTCGAGCCGCGGCTTTCGTTTCGCTATAATTTTTGAATAGATTTAGACAGGATTGACGAGATAGACAAGATTAAGAATAAAAATTGATAGTTTGATGGAGTAAGCAGGATAGTGGGGGAAGGGCGGCAAGCGTGCTGTTTGGATTCTCCCCATCTCCCAGTCTCGTTTCTCCCATTCAACAGGAATGCCCGGGGGCGTTATGACCGGCGGTTTGTCCCACACCTTTCAAACGATTTCCACCGCGTTTCAAGATTTATTTTTCCCACCGCTTTGCCATCGTTGCGAGCAGGTGATCGATCAAAAAACAGCCCTGCCGATTCTTTGTGAATCCTGCCTGGGTTTGCTCAAACCGATTCCGCCTGATCTTATCAATGCGGAGCTGTTAGGGAAAATCAAACCCTGCTTTATCGACGCGCTTTGGATCGCCTATCAATTTAACGAGGCGGCGCGGGCGTGCATTCACGCAGTGAAATATCACCACATGCCGGAGACCGGCAAGGGCGTCGGTCGGTTTGTTCGCGGAAAATTCAGGGAAGAAATCGCACCTTTTCAAAGCAAACATATCGTACCCATTCCGCTGCACCCGGCGCGTGAAAAAGAACGCGGATATAACCAAAGTGAGCAAATTGGCGTGGGATTGTTCGGTGAAAAAAGCATTTGCCGCAACGTCCTGCACCGTCGGCGGTACACCGAATCGCAGACAAAGCTGAACCACGCCCGCCGCCGGGAAAATGTGCAAAATGCTTTTGAAGTGGTGGATAAAAAATTTGTGAATGGTTCGGATTTCGTTTTGCTGGACGACGTGTTCACCACCGGCGCAACCATGAATGAATGCGCCCGTGTGTTAAAAGAAAACGGGGCAGCCAAGGTCAGCGGCATTGCGCTGGCAACGCCATTTATTGAAGAATAATATTAGGGATCAGCTTACTTTAACTTCACCAAAAGCCTTCCAAAAAGTCGAAACCACACGTTTGACCAACAAATCCAGCCGATCAAGAATCTTTTCCGCCACATTGGATGGTTCCTGATATTGGATGTGAAAAATATCCGCTTCTTTTCGCCGGGAAAGCAGTAAATCATCGCTGGTTTGCAGCTCATCCACCAGGTTCATCTCTTTGGCGCGAATGGCATACCAGGATTCGCCGGTGGCAACCTTGTCGATGTCCACGCCTTCGCGATAGCGCTGCACGTGATGTTTGAAAAGTTCGTGAATATCGAGGAGTTGTTCAGTGAATTTTTCCTTGGCCTTCGGGGTAAACTCACCATATTGCGTCCAGGTGCGCTTGAATTCGCCGGCGGTGATTTGTTCGTAATCGATGTCGTATTTTTTTAGCAGCCGGTTAAAATTGGGAAACTCCGCCGCCACGCCGATGGAGCCGATCAGCGCATAGGGCGCGGCAACTAATGTATCCGCCACGCAGGCCATTTTGTAACCGCCGCTGGCCGCGATTTTATCCACCACAACGGTCAGGGGAATCTCGTGCTGCCGGAGGCGTTCCAATTGCGAAGCGCCCAAGCCGTAATCCCGCACGCTGCCGCCCCCGCTTTCCAGACGCAAAATCACTTCGTCGGTCTTTGGCGATGCAACCGTGACAATTGCAGTGATTTCTTCCCGCATCGATTCAACCGCCGAAGCGCTGATGTCGCCGTCAAAATCGAGCACGAAAACCCGTTTTTTTGTTACTTCCGCATCCCTCGTTTTCTTTTTTTTCTTTGATTTTTCCCGTTTCTTTTCATCTTTAAGTAGTTGTTTCCACTCATCTTCCGAGAGCAAGTGGCGCTTCAGTTCTCGTTCCATGGCGTTGTATTTTTCGTTCAGCTTTTTCACCTTGACGCCGGGGCGAAGACGTTCGGGCGAACGCCTGCGAAGCAGCCGAACTGAAACACCGATGACCGCTAAAATCGCGGCAACGATTGTAATGGTTTTCGCCAAAAACAAGCCGTATTCAAATAAAAATGCAAACATTTTGTTTCCCCCGCTGTTTTCAATTGAAAAAATGTTATCAGGATTTTTTGCGCTGTTTTGTCTATTTGGCGGCTTCGCGCAGTTTTACGAAATCATCGAGGTTTTCCACCATCCGCCCGATGCCCTTGCCCAGCCAGGCGCCGCCATCGATGGTCAAACATTCGCCGGTGACGTAAGCGGCGTACGGTGAACTCAGGTATAACGCGGCCTGCGCCACTTCTTCGGTGTGGGCAAAGCGTTTCAAGGGAATTTCATTGGTGATGGCGTTTTCGATCGCTTTGGACGGCCACAAGCGCGTTTTAGCGCCCTCCGTGTCAAACGGGCCCGGGGCGATGGCATTCACCCGAATGTTGTATTGCGCCCACTCCACGGCCAGCGTGCGCGTCATGGCCAGCACACCGGCTTTGGCAGCCGCGCTGTGGATCGTGCCGGGGCCGCCGGTCCAGGCGTATGTCGCTAAAATGTTTAAAATTTGTCCGTGCTGTCGGGCAACCATCTCCTGCCCGATGATTTGGGAGCAATAGAAACTGCCGTTCAGCACGATGTCGATCACGGATTTCCAGCCGCGCAGGGGCAGTTTTGCCGCCGGATAAATAAAGTTGCCGGCCGCGTTGTTGACGAGCATATCAATCCGTCCGAATTTTTCCAACACTGCTTTGGTAAACGCTTTGATCTGATCCGGCTCGCGCACATCCAATTGATAAATCATCACCGGCGCGCCGGTTTTTTCGATGTCGGCCGCGCCGGTTTTCAGGTGTTCCAAATTGCGGCTGCAAATCGCGATTTTCGCGCCGCAGCGACCGTATTGTTTGGCGATTTCCCTGCCAAGCCCGGTTCCCCCGCCGGTGATGATCGCGACTTGATCTTTTAAAATGGCTTTGTCGAACATGGCGGTGCTTTCGCTATTTTAGTTGTTACGAAAATCTCTGCTTTTTTATTACCACTAATGACCCTATTGTTCAATAATATCAAAAACGTATTTGAGAAAGCGCTCTTTTTTGTTTGGCCAGGTCATCACTTCCGTGAGATTGATATATTTCGATATCGCTCGATCTCTTTTTATTCTGATTTTCACTTCCTCGGTAATGCAGGAAGCAATAATACACGTTTTGACTTTCTTGTTTTGCCGTCTGGATTCTTCCAAGGATTTCTTTGCCGCGCCGTATCTTTCCAGCGCGCCCGACGGGTCTGTTCC
>CAYVDX010000185.1:0-6966 GCA_964450485.1 uncultured Calditrichaceae bacterium | reverse complement strand
CGCGCCGGGCAGCGGCGTGGTATCTTCTTTGTTTACCTACAATGATTCCCAAAATTTACCGGCGGCGTGGAACGAAGTGGATATTGAAATTTTGGGACGCTATTCCGATGAAGTTCAATTTAATGTGATTTCCCCGGGACAGATCAGCCATTCGTTTCGCCAAACAGTCCGGTTCAACCCGGCGGCCGCTTTTCATGTTTACGCCTTTGAATGGACGCCGGATTACGTTGCCTGGTTTATTGACGGGGTGGAGGTTTACCGGCAAACGGGCGTCCATATCCGGGAAATACACCGTTCTCAAAAAATTATGATGAACATCTGGCAGCCAAATTCGGTGGGTTGGGCCGGCGCGTTCAATCCCTCAATTCTCCCGGTGTACGCTTTTTATGATTGGGTGAAATACGACAGCTACACGCCCGGTCAAAATGATAATTTTACCCGCCAGTGGACAGATAATTTCGACGGCTGGAATGTGAACCGCTGGAGCAAAGCCAATCACACCTGGGATGGAAACAACAGTCTTTTACTCCCCGCAAATGCGGTCTTCCAGGATGGCTACCTGATTTTATGCCTCACTGACCCGGTAAATATCGGTTACAGCGGCGATCCAATTACCGATGCGGACATTGATCCGCCCTACTGGGCGTGGGCCCGGAATTTTGGAGAGATTGTTTACATAAAATTCTCGGAAGATATCGACCCGGGTAGCGCGGAAAACATCGCAAATTACACCATCCCTTCCGGGGAAGTGAATCAAGCAACGCTGCTGAACGATCAACGCACCGTGCAACTCAACGTTACCGGTCTGCAAGATTCCATTGTCTATAATTTGATCGTAACGAACATCGCGGATTTGGCGAACCCGCCGAACATCCAGGCTTTTCAAATTGGATTGCTCCAGCCTTCCAACCGTCTGCCGTTGTTGATCAACGCCGGCGGCGATGTCTGGCGGAATTATCACGACGACCGGGTTTGGCTTCCGGCCGAAAATTACGGATACACCGGCGGCGAACCCGTTTCGCTCCCCGATTCGCTGGCAATCGCCGGAACGGATGAAGACGCGGTGTATCGTTCTGAATTGCGGGATATCACCTTTTACCAGGTTCGCCTGCCCCGGGGAATTTACGATATCACCCTGAAGTTCGCCGAAACCCAATACAATTCGCCGAGCGATCGCATTTTTGATGTGTATGCCGAGGGGCAGCTTGTGTTTAACGATCTGAATATTTACGTTGACGCCGGACTGCAAATGAATACGGCCGTGGAAAAAACCATCGCCGGATTGCAGATCGACGACGGCGTGTTAGACCTGTATTTTGAAGCGCTGATCGGCGAAACCGTCCTCAGCGGTATTAAAATTACCCAAACACCGACCGGCGTCGATGACCGGCAGGTGATCCCGCGGGATTTTCGCTGGCAAATTTATCCGAATCCCTTCAACCCTTCGACAACCCTGGCGTATCAACTTCCCCAACCGGGCATGGTGAATATTTCATTGTACAATGTTCGCGGTCAGTTGATGAGGCAATTGGTGAATCAAAATCAACCGGCCGGCCAACATCGCTATCGCTTCACTGCATCGGATTTTTCATCGGGAATTTATCTCTTTGTCATCAAGGTTGATGGGAAAACGCATGGCATAAAAAAAGCGGTTTATCTAAAGTAAAAGGTTTAAGGAGGTAACATGGTTAAGTTTTTACGAATCATCATTTTTGTCGTGTTTATACCCTTGCTGGCCAGCGGTCAGAGCGAGAGAATAAAAATTGTCGTATTAGGCTCTTCGACGGCCGCCGGTACCGGTCCCAGTCACCCGGACAGCGCCTGGGTAAAGCGTTATCTCACATTTTTACGAACTTTAAATCCCAATAACGACATTGTCAATCTCGCCGTCGGGGGATGGACGACTTATCACATCATGCCGACCGGGTTTTCGCCGCCGCCGGGGCGTCCCTCGCCGCAAACCGGCGGAAATATCACCCGCGCGCTGACGTTTGAACCGGATGCGATTATCATCAACCTGCCCAGCAATGACGTCGCTAACGGCTACAGCATCGCGGAGCAGTTGGCGAATTATGATTCAATTCTCGCGGCGGCCAATGCGGAAAACGTGCCGGTGTGGATCAGCACGACCCAGCCGCGAAATTTTTCATCATCCGGCCGTCAAAAACAGGTGGAAATGCGCGACTCTACCTTCGCTCGTTTCGGCGAAAAAGCCATCGATTTTTGGACGGATATTGCCGGTTCAGATAATCGCATTAATCCGATTTACAACAGCGGCGACGGCGTGCATCTCAACGACGCCGGGCATCGCATCCTGTTTGAACGGGTGGTGGAGAAACACATTCCCGATACCGTGCTGGTCACCGGGATTGAGGATGACCGCAATTTTCCCTTTGCCGCGGCGTTGTCGGCCAATTATCCCAATCCTTTCAATCCGGCGACCACCATCCCTTATCGCTTGAAGCAAACGGGGCATGTCATCCTGGAGGTTTTTAACATAGCCGGGCAAAAAGTTGCGGAATTGGTTAATCAACGACAGCCGGCCGGGCAGCATTCGATCCGGTTTGACCCAAAAAATTTGAACAGCGGGATATATTTTTATCGACTCCGGTTATTGCCGTTCTCGGGAAAAACCATCGTTTTTCAAAAAACACGCAAAATGTTGTTGGTTAAATGATCGAATGATTTTGAAAGGAGGTGATTACAATGGCGTTGTATTCGGTTTAATCGCGAAATTAAATAAATCGTTTGAGTCAATTCATTCACAAATTTACGGAGGTCTTATGAAAAAGATGATCTTACAAATAATAACCCTGATTCTTGTTTTTGGGTTGCAATATATATCCTATGCCCAATGGACGAATGGGCAGGAAGCTGATTTGGTTTTGGGTCAGCCGGATTTTACCAGCAAATCGTCCGGTCTTTCCGCAACCGAGTTCAACACTGCCCAGGCAATTGCTTTTGACCCGGTTTCGCAAAAAATATACGTTTGCGACCGCCTGAATAACCGGGTGCTGCGCTTTGACGCTGCCTCTGCGTCGAACGGAGCGGCAGCCGAAGCGGTGTTGGGTCAGCCGGATTTTGTCACTAATTCTTCCGATGTGACCGCTTCAAAAATGAAGACCCCGCTCGGCGTAGCGGTTGACGCCGCCGGTCGCTTGTGGGTCAGCGATTTTGGCAACGACCGGGTGCTGCGTTTTGATAACGCTGCAACCGCGGTGAATGGCGCGGCGGCTGACGCCGTCCTGGGACAAACCGATTTTACCACCGGCACTGGCGGCACGGCTCAGAATTTGATGAATGGTCCGGTGGGGCTTTATGTTGATCACCAGGGCATTTTGTGGGTGACCGATTTTTTTAATAATCGCATTTTGCGTTTTGATGACGCCGCCAACAAAGCTAACGGCGCAAATGCCGACGGCGTGTTGGGTCAGCCGGATTTTAC
The DNA here is from genome assembly GCA_964450485.1 of uncultured Calditrichaceae bacterium. Classification (GTDB taxonomy): domain Bacteria; phylum Calditrichota; class Calditrichia; order RBG-13-44-9; family J075; genus JACKAQ01. The sequence goes on along the minus strand of CAYVDX010000185.1, from coordinate 3,521 downwards.
CACCGGCGGTTCCGCCTTAACCCAAAGCGGATTTAACGGCCCCAACGGCGTTTATGTGGATCAAAACGGGACGCTGTGGGAAGATGAATTCAACAATCGCCGGGTGCTGCGTTTTGACGACGCCGCCAACAAAGCCAACGGCGCAGACGCCGACGGTGTGCTCGGTCAGCCGGATTTTACCACCAATTCGTCTGCCACCACGCAAAACGGGATGGGCGCAGGGCGTTTTGTGTTCGGCGATAACCACGGCGCCATCTACGTCGGCGATGAGACGAATGATCGCGTATTGATTTTTATCAATGCCGGCGCTTTAGCCAACGGCGCGGACGCTTCTTATGTGCTGGGTCAGCCGGATTTTGTCAGCGGCGCGGCCGCAGACCCGCCCTCGGCGGCAACGCTCAACAATCCACGGGGGCTGGCGGTGGATCATGCCAATCACCAGGTGTGGGTGACGGATGCCTCCAATCACCGGGTGCTGCGATACACCTACACGCCGCCGGTTTCCACGGGACAGGCGGCAAATTTGGTGTTGGGTCAGCCGGATTTTACCAGCAAATCGTCCGGTCTTTCCGCCACGGAAATAAATGTTGCCCAGGCGCTTGCTTTTGACCCGGCAGCTCAAAAGCTGTATCTTTGCGACCGCTTGAACAACCGGGTGCTGCGTTTTGACGCTGCCGCGGCGGCGAACGGGGCGGCCGCCGAAGCGGTGTTGGGTCAGCCGGATTTTACCACCAATTCATCCGATGTGACGGCAACGAAAATGAATACGCCGCTCGGCGTAACCGTTGACGCGGCGGGTCGGCTGTGGGTCAGCGATTTTGGCAACGACCGGGTGCTGCGTTTTGACAACGCCGCCGCCGCAACCAACGGCGCCGCGGCGGACGCGGTTTTGGGACAAACGGATTTCACCACCGGCAGCGGCGGCGTCGCCCAAAATTTGATGAACGGTCCGGTGGGGCTTTATATCGATCACCAGGGCATTTTGTGGGTGACTGATTTTTTCAACAACCGCATTTTGCGTTTCGACGACGCAGCAAACAAAGCCAACGGGGCAAATGCCGACGGGGTGTTGGGTCAGCCGGATTTTACCACCGGCAGCTCCGCATTAACCCCGGCCGGCATGCACGGCCCCAACGGCGTTTATGTGGATCAAAACGGGACGCTGTGGGAAGACGAATTCAGCAACCGCCGGGTGATGCGTTTTGACGACGCCGCCAACAAAGCCAACGGCGCAAACGCCGACGGCGTGCTCGGTCAGCCCGATTTCAGCACCAACACTTCCAACACAACCCAAAACGGAATGGGCGCAGGGCGCTTTGTTTTCGGCGATAACTGGGGTAACATTTTTGTCGGTGACGAAACCAACGACCGGGTGTTGGTGTTTGTCGGCGCGGCTTCCTTGCCGAATGGCGCGGATGCAAATTTTGTCATCGGTCAGCCCGATTTTACCAGCGGAACGGCCGCCGACCCGCCCACCGCTGCCACGCTGAACAACCCGCGCGGATTGGCCGTTGACCACGCCAACCAGCAGTTCTGGATTGCCGATGCCTCCAATCACCGGGTGTTGCGATACGATTATAACCGGCCGACCGGCATCGAGACAACGACCATTATCCCGCAGGAATTCTCTTTGGATCAAAACTATCCCAACCCCTTTAATCCGGCGACAACGATTCCCTTTAAACTGGAAAAATCCGGTTTTGTGCGCCTGGAAGTCTTCAATCTTTTGGGACAAAAAGTGGCGACCCTGTTGAATGAATTTCGCCTGCCCGGCGAGCACACGGTTTCCTGGGATGCATCCGATTTGCAATCCGGTTTATATATTTATAAATTAAGCGTGAATGGCTTTGCCGATGCGAAAAAAATGATCTTGTTGAAGTAAATCCCATTACGAAACGACAGGGAATGTTGAAACCGGTTATTATTGATGGTTCTCCTGTGCAAATCGAATGCCCTCGCGGAATTCCTTGCGAGGGCATTCTGATTTTTTACATTTACCGCCGCTGTTTCCGCATCAATCAGGACTAAAAACAATGAAAAAAAACGGGGTAAAATTAAAAAACCGGCTGTTTTGGATCATCGCATTTCAGCTATTCAGCCTGTTTCTGTGGGGAAATGATAATGCGAAAACGACGGCAAACCAACTGTCAGCACAAGCCCGGATGGATCATTTTGTTGATTCACTGATCAACCGAATGACGCCGGAAGAAAAGTTCGGACAATTAGCACAGTATCGTTGGGCAGGCGGTGAAAGTAACCGCGAAGAACGTGACAAGCTCCGTGATTTAATTAGATCCGGGCAGGCGGGGTCGTTTTTAGGCATTGCTTTGGCGGAAGATCGTCGCGAACTTCAGCGCCTGGCGGTGGCGGAATCGCGGTTGGGGATTCCGCTGATTTTTGCGGCGGACGTCGTTCATGGATGGCGCACAATTTTTCCGGTTCCCCTGGCGGAAGCATCGGCCTGGGATACTGCCCTTGTGAAAAAAACAGCCGGGATTGCCGCGATTGAAGCCACGGCAATGGGGTTGCACTGGACATTTGCCCCAATGGTGGACATTGCCCGTGATCCCCGCTGGGGGCGCGTTGTGGAAGGCAGCGGCGAAGATCCCTTTTTAGGCGCTGCAATGGCCGCGGCCAGGGTGCGGGGCTTCCAGGGAAGTGATTTAGCATCGCCGCACACTCTGATGGCCTGCGCCAAGCATTTTGTGGGGTACGGCGGCGCGGAAGGCGGGCGCGATTACAACACAGTTGATATTTCCCAGCGCACTTTGCGGGAAATTTATCTCCCGCCATTTCAAGCTGCCGTAAATGCCGGCGTCGCCTCGTTGATGGGTGCATTTAACGAGGTCAACGGCGTCCCCATGCATGCCAACGGTGTTCTGATAAACGGAATTTTACGCGGAGAATGGGATTTTAACGGTGTTTTTATCAGCGACTTTTCCGCAATCAGGGAATTATTGGCTCATGGCATTGCCGAGACGCCCGCCGAAGCAGGATTAGCGGCGCTCAATGCCGGTGTGGATATTGACATGATGGGCGACATCTATCGAACGGTTCTACCAGAAATAGCGCGTCAGGGAAAACTCTCCGAAAAGCTGTTAAATGAAGCTGTGCGGCGGGTTTTGGCCGCCAAATTCCGGTTGGGTTTATTCGATGATCCTTTTCGTTATCACGATGAACAGCGTGAAAAATCAATGATTTTAACCCCGGAACATCTAACCGCAGCCCGAGAATCTGCACGAAAATCTATTGTGCTGTTAAAAAATGATGGCAACCTGCTGCCCCTCGACAAAAATGTGAAATCAATTGCGGTTATTGGCGCATTGGCAGATGATCGTAAATCGTCATTAGGTTCCTGGGCAGGCGCGGGCAGGGCAGGGGATGTTGCGCCGATTCTAAAAGGCATTCGCAACGCGGTTTCGCCGCAAACCATCCTGCATTATTACCAAGGCTACCAACTGCCTTCCTTTGCATTAAGTAAAGATTACGAAAAAGCGATGCGCCTGGCAAAAACGTCGGAG
>CAYVDX010000184.1:0-7019 GCA_964450485.1 uncultured Calditrichaceae bacterium | reverse complement strand
TACTTAAAACGGGTATTCAACCAGATATTTTGGTTTGTAGGACAGAGCACCCTTTGAATATGCATATTCGTCGTAAAATCGCTTTATTTTGTAATGTTGAATTCCAGGCCGTCATTGAAGCCGTGGATGCGGAGACCATTTACGAAGTGCCGTTACACCTTGCCGAACAAAAACTGGATGAGCTTGTTGTCGCGAGATTGGGCATTCAAGCCGGTACCGCACACATTGAGCAACTCCAAGAAATTGTTCAAAAAATTAAAAAACCGGAAAAGCGCGTTAAGATCGCCATTTGCGGGAAATACACCCAACTTCAGGATGCTTACAAAAGTATCATGGAAGCATTTATTCATGCCGGCGTAAAAAATGACGCACGGGTTGTCTTAAAATGGATCGATTCGGAGGTCTTGGAAAAACATCAGACACACGATCAATTTTTCGCGGATGTACAGGGAATTTTGGTGCCGTACGGATTTGGGCATCGCGGGATCGAAGGGAAAATAGCGGCTGTTCGTTATGCGCGGGAAAATAAAATACCGGTTTTCGGGATTTGCCTGGGATTGGAAAGGGGGGGTGATGAATTTGCCAGAAATGTGTGCGGATTAGAAAATGCCGACAGCGCGGAATTTGACGAAAACAGCCCGGATCCGGTCATTCACATCATGGCGTCGCAGAAGGATGTGACCGAAAAGGGCGGAACCATGCGGCTGGGCAGCTACCCGTGCGTGACCCGTCCAAACACGTTGGCGAGAAAGGTTTACGGCGTCGAAAAGATCACCGAACGCCATCGTCATCGCTATGAAGTAAATAACAAATATCGCGATTTATTGGAATCCCGGGGAATGGTGATGAGCGGACTTTCGCCGGATGGAAACTTAGTGGAAATGATCGAAATCACCGATCACCCTTTTTTTATTGCCGGACAATTTCATCCGGAATTGAAAAGCCGGGTCGTGCGTCCGCATCCGATTTTTGTGCATTTTATTGCCGCGGCAATAACGCAGGAGGAAAGTGGGTGAGCCTGGCCCGGGTGAAAGATCTTTTTGTCGGCGAAAACCAGCCGTTGACGTTGATCGCGGGGCCGTGTGTCATCGAAAATGAAAAAATGGCGATGCAAACAGCGCAAGCGCTAAAAAGGGCAACGGATACGCTTTCCGCGCAACTTATTTTTAAAGCGTCGTATAAAAAAGCAAACCGAACCTCCCTGGAAGCATTTCGGGGGATTGGGTTTTCAGCGGCCCTGAAAATTCTCGAAAAAATTCGCAACACATTTGATGTGCCGGTGTTGACCGATATTCACAGCGAGCTGGATACGCCCGTGGTTGCGGATGTGGCGGATGTATTGCAAATTCCCGCTTTTTTGTGTCGGCAAACGGATTTATTATTGGCGGCCGGCAGAACCGGAAAGGCCGTAAACATCAAAAAAGGACAATTTTTAGCGCCCGAAGCCATGCAAAAAGCCGCTGAAAAAGTGTCGAGCACGGGCAATCAAAATATTTTATTAACCGAACGCGGAACGACCTTCGGCTATGAAAATCTCGTCGTCGATATGCGCGGGTTGTCAATCATGGCGAAAAGCGGGTACCCGGTGGTTTTTGACGCGACCCACAGCGTGCAGATTCCCGGCGGCAAATCCCGCTTCAGCGGCGGACAGCCGGAATTCATTCTGCCGTTAGCCCGGGCCGCAATCGCCGCGGGTGCTGTAAGCGCTGTTTTTATGGAAGTTCACCCGGATCCGGCAAACGCATTGAGCGACGCCCAATCACAATTGCCGTTGTCTTTGTTTTCCAAAATTGCCGGGCAATTGACCGCGCTCTACGAATTTATTTCCGAACAGGATATCAACTGATGTGGTGCCCAACCCAAAAATCAGCGGAATTATTCCGGCGCGCAGCGAACATCAAAGCGCTGGTCGTCGATGTGGACGGCGTGCTGACAGACGGGCGTATCATTCATAATGACGAGGGGATGCAAACAAAAATGTTCAATTCGCTGGATGGTTTTGGCATTCAACTGGCGAAACGCGCCGGCTTGATTACCGGCGTCATTTCAGCCAGCAATAGCCCGGCGATACGGCATCGCGCGGCGCAGTCGGGATTTGACGCCGTTTATATCGGCAGTTTTGAAAAGTTGAACGGCTACCGCGATTTTAAGAAGCAATATTCCCTCGAAGATCGTGAAATTTGTTATATTGGGGATGATTTGCCTGATCTGCCCTTGCTGCAAAAAGTGGGCTTGCCGGTGGCTGTATCGAATGCCGCCGACGCGGTAAAGCAGCAGGTTGCATTTCATACTCAAAAAAACGGCGGACAAGGCGCTATGCGGGAAGCTATTGATTTTATTATATTTGCCCAGGGAAAACGTGACGAAGTGTTGACACAGGTTTTGAAGTCATTCAAATAAGGAAAAATGATGGCTATCGCGCGGCAGCCGAAATATCTGGCAATGCCGGACACTGATTTGCTGAACATTGCCCGGCGGGTCATCACCATGGAGGCAAACGCACTTTTTGACCTTGCGGACAAAATCGATGGGCGTTTTTTGCAGGCGGTTGACCTGATTTTAAATTGCCGGGGACGGGTGATCGTCACCGGCCTGGGAAAATCCGGCGCGATCGGAAGAAAAATCGCGGCAACTTTTGCCTCAACCGGAACGGCGTCTTATTTTCTGCATCCCTCGGACGGCGTCCACGGGGATGTCGGAATTGTTCACGGGGATGACGTGGTGATTTGCCTTTCCAAAAGCGGCGGCGGCGATGAATTGTTCAACCTGTTCCCGGCGTTTCGGCGGTTTGGCGTGCCGATCATTTCCATTACCGGGCAACCCGGGTCCCCCCTGGCGAAAATCAGCGATGTGACGCTGCTCATTTCCACAACAGAAGAGGCTTGCCCGCATGATTTGACGCCAACAATTAGTTCTACCGCGATGTTGGCGATGGGTGACGCCCTGGCGATCACCCTGCTTGAAAAACGGGGCTTTTCCAGGGAAGATTTTGCCTTTTTGCATCCCGGCGGCGCATTGGGCAAACGGTTGTCCCTAAAAGTTGATGATTTGATGGAAACCGGCGGCCAAATCCCTACGGTTTCATTTGATGCGACGATGAAAAATGTGCTGCTGGAAATGACCGCTAAACGCGGCATTTGCATGATGATCGACGCGCAACAAAAAATCATCGGGTTGATGACCAACGGCGATTTAAACCGGCTCATAAAAAAGGATCCGCATTTCCTGGATAAACCGGCAAAAGCAGTGATGAATCGCCATCCGAAAGTTGTGTATCGCGGCGCATTGGCGTTCACGGTTTATAAAAAAATGGAGCAATATCGAATTATCGCGATGCCGGTGATTGATAAAGATGACCGTTTAACCGGCGTCGTTCATTTGCATGACATTATGCGGGCTGGTATTTTTTAATTTAAGTGATCCGTGGTCATTTTATAAATAAAATTGTTGCAGGTTCTATGTATCAGCGATTTTTCATGATTTTTGCCCTGGCATGTTTGATTTTAGCCGCTTGCAGCCGTTCCGAACCGGAAACTTCCGGGCCTGAGAATACATCGGAGTCTCCAGTGGAATCTCCAGCCCAGGAAAGTTGGGAATCAACCATCGTGGTTTCAAAAGGCGGGCGAAGAGTTGCCAAAATTTGGGCGGGTTATATCGCGGTTTATACGAACAAAAATGAGACATTTTTGAAAGACAGCCTGCATGTGGATTTTTATGATCACACCGGCAAGCATAAATCCGTGCTGACTTCTCGCGAGGGCGTCGTGGACAATAACACGGAGAATCTAAAAGCCATCGGTCATGTCATCGTGGTTTCTGACAGCGGCATTGTTTTGGAGACGGAAGAATTAATTTGGGACAACCAAAAGCAGAAAATAATCAGCGAACTGCCGGTGAAATTTACGACGGAGACCGATACGGTAACCGGGAGTTCGTTTATTTCCGAACCGGATTTGTCCAATTACGAAATCCGCGGTGCGCGCGGTTATTCCAAACGGATGATTCCCTTGGAGAAATAAGCGTTCACTGAAATGTTAAAGTGAATCCGATAACGATTTGTTTATGAAAGAAAATCGAATTAAACCGGAAGATATTTTGTTGAAGTTTTACCACAGGAACGGCTATATGAGATGCCCGAAAAGAACATTGACAGATCAAGAAAAACAAACATATAAAAAAGGGTATGAAATACGGCTTGTCGCGCGTTCCGAAACCGAACTTAAGGAAATTTGTCAGGCATTACGTAAAACGGGTTTTAAGCCGGGAAAACCCTTTCAAAAGGCCAGGCAAATTGTGCAACCAATTTATGGAAAGCAGCAGTTTGAGCATTTTAATTTACTCCTGCAAAACGCTGCGAAATCAAAATGACGTTTGTTTTGCGACATTTATCGCTTTGGATTTGCATTTCGTCAATGCTGACAATTGCATCCGCCGGAGTGGCGCAATCCCGGGTTGAACTGGTTCATGCGGATTTTTCCCGCGGGCAAACATACCGGGGAAACGAAACGGTGAAAATTCTCGAAGGAAATGTGTTTGTTCGACAGGATACGGTGGAAATTTATTGCGACAAGGCGGTTTATCACAAGGCGCAGCACCGGATTGTGCTGACGGGAAACGTGCGTTTGGTGCGGGGAAAAGAAATTTTGACCGCGGAACGAGTAACCTATTACGAGCAGCAGAAAATGGCGATTGCCGAACAAAACGTCTTTTTGCAACGTCCCGGGCAGACCCTGCGTTCAGAATATTTGAAATATTTTTATGAAACGGATCGTTCGTTTGCCCGAACGAATTTGGTGCTGAAGGATGTCGATTCCCGGATGACCGTCACTGCCCGGCAAGGGGAATATCTTCCTCAACAGAACCGCAGCCGGGTCGAAAAAAATGCGCATTTTTGGCAGGTCGGTAAAAATGGGGCGGATACATTGCATATTTTCGCGGAAGATATCGAATACATTTTTAAACCGGAGCGAACGGCCATCGCAAAAAATTCCGTACGAATCAAACGCGGCGGGCTGACCGCAACCTGTGATTCCGCCACCTACTTATTGGAAAAGGACCGGGTGTATTTGGACAAAAATCCAATGGCTTACCAAAAGAATAATGAGTTGACCGGGGAAGAAATTGAACTGACGATTGCAGACATGAACATCGATCAAATTCTGGTGAGCGGCAATGCGGTTGCGACTTCCGTGGAAGATTCACTGAATAATAAAATTAACCGGTTGACGGGTCGGCAAATTATTGCCAAGGTTGTTGAGCAGCAAATTGAATCATTACAAGCAAATGACAATGCCCAAAGTAAATACTTTCTGAAAGATAAAGGCGCACAGCAGGGCGTAAACACCGCAACCGCGGATACAATCCTCATCTTTTTCAAAAAGAGCGCGGTCAATCGCATTTTGGTTAAAGGCGGGTCGCAGGGCATTTACACGCCGGCGGACGCCCCGGCGGACGTTGGGCAAAAAAAGGAATGAAATCAAATTTTTTGAATGAATTTACATGAAAAAAAAATATAACAGCCTCAATAAAAATAAACAGATAAAGCGGGCAAATGGCAGCCGGAATAATCGGGAAGTACTGGTTTTATGCACGGAGCTGAAAGCGCTGAAAAATGTCCGCCTGAGGCTATCGGAATGGAACGTGCTTTTTAAGGTTGACGGCGCTCGAAGCGCTGCGGAAGTGGCGCAGGGTTTGGGTATGGAGATGTCTGATTTTTTACCTGTTTTGAGGAAATTGATCGGTCAGGGAATTCTCAAAGAGATGCCAAGGGAAGACAACGCGCCGTCTGATGCGGAAGATGATCATGAAGTTGACGCATTACTTGATGAACTTGAAAGGGCTGTGAGTAGGGCAGAGTCTGTTAATCAAAATATCGCTTCTGAATCGGAAACAGAAATACCCATGACATTCACATTAGACGATCTTTTTGAGCTTAGCGAAGATGACCAGGCGCTTGAAGAAACGATCCGCTTGTTAAAAAAACTGGAGCTTGATGAACAGGCGTCTGAAAAAACAGAAGAACGCCTGCAAAGTGAAGTTGAACAGGCGGATACTCAATCTGAATTGCCTGAAAATGATTCGACTGAGCCTGTTTCAACTGTTGAGGAAATGATAGAAGTTTCTGCGCCTGAAAAAGATGTCGTTCAAATTCCACTACAGAAACCGGTAGAATTTCCTGCCGCGGAGAAAATCGAAACAATTTTTGATTCCCCGCACCCTGATGCCGGCGCTGTGCTTCGCGCGGAAAAATTGGTTAAGATTTATGGGAAACGCCGGGTTGTTGACGAGGTGAGTTTGGAGGTTCGGCAAGGGAAAATCGTTGGACTTTTAGGCCCCAATGGCGCGGGGAAAACAACCTCATTTTATATGATTACCGGTTTTATTACCCCGAATGCAGGAAAAATATACGTGGATGACCGGAATATTACCGGGATGGCAATGTATAAACGGGCACGGCTTGGAATGGCGTATCTTCCACAGGAAGCATCGGTATTTCGTAAGTTGACGGTGGAAGAAAATTTGCTGGCGATTATGGAAGCGTTGAGATTTCCCAGGAAGGAGCGAAAGAAACGCTGCCGGGCGCTGATGGAGGAATTGCGCATTTCCCATATCGCAAAGAACAAAGGCTATAATCTTTCCGGGGGGGAACGGCGGCGAACTGAAATTGCGCGTGCGTTGGTAAGCAACCCAAAGTTTATCCTGTTAGATGAGCCTTTTGCCGGCGTTGATCCGATTGCCGTCCAGGATATTCAGAATATTATCATCAGTTTGAAAGCGAAAAATATCGGCATTTTGATCACCGATCACAACGTACAGGAAACCCTATCCATTACCGATCACGCCTATTTATTGTTCGAAGGTAAAGTGCTGAAGGAGGGCGATAGCGAGTTTATTGCGAATGATCCGGAAGCGCAAAAGCTGTATTTGGGCGAAAAATTTCGTCTGTTGCGCTAAGAGTTTTTTCGGGTGTAGATTCCATTTTACGTAGTTTATGAAAGTAATATGTCACTCCCGGCGTG
>CAYVDX010000183.1:0-7063 GCA_964450485.1 uncultured Calditrichaceae bacterium | reverse complement strand
CCGCTTTTGCTCAGAATGCCGGAAAAATCAGCGGCGTGGTGCGTGACAAGGAAAACGGCGAGCCGCTGCCAGGTGTGAATGTGATTGTGGAAGCATCGCTGTTGGGCGCATCGACGGACGCGGACGGCTCGTTTGTCATCCTCAACGTTCCCCCGGGAAATTATACCATCTCGTTTGAGTATATCGGTTATCAACCGGTTCGGGTGGAAAACATCCGGGTCGTATCAGACATTACCAAGCGTTTGGACATGGCGCTTCAGCCAACCACGGTTGAGTTGGGCGAGGCTGTCACCATTGTGGCGGATAAACCGTTTTTTGAAGCAGCGGCAACAAACACGGTTCGGGTGCTGGATTCCGATGAAATCGAGCGGATCCCCATCAAAGGCATCAACTCAATTGTATCGGTGAATGCCGGCGTGGTGGCGGCGGACGGCTCCGGCGGCGACACGGATAACGCCACGGTCAACGTGCGCGGCGGCCGCGGCAACGAAACGCTTTTTATTATCGATGGCATCCCGTTTAACGATGTGGTGGCCGGTAACGTCACCGGCACAATCCCGGATGCGGCCATCGAGCAGGTGTCTTCGCAGTTGGGCGGCTTTAGCGCTAAATACGGCAGCGCGCAGTCCGGCGTCATCAATATCACCACCAAAAGCGGCGCCACCAAATTTTTCGGCGGCTTGGATGCAATAGCCTCCAATGCCACGGATGATTATAATTACAACTCCTTTACCGGGTTTTTAGGCGGACCGTTGGGCGGTAAGCATTTCTCATTTTTCGGGTCCGGGGAATATGTTCAAACCGACGACCAACGCCCGCGCGCCAGCGGATTGGTGATCCCCTCCGCAAATATTAACGTAAAAGCACGCCCGGAAATGGGCAGCGACGTAACCCGGTTTACCGCTAAAATTGACGGCCGGTTTAACAAGTTCAAGGTAACATTGAGCGGAAACGGTTCGTTCCGAAATGGGCGCGGATACGTGCATAGCTACGCCAAGTTAAACGCAGAACATAATCCTCGCATAAAAGATGACGTCATCGGCGGCTCCCTGCGTTTTTCACATGTGATTAACCCGACAACTTTTTGGGATTTGACAATCCGCAGCAAATACACCAAAAATCGCCGCGGGGACGGCGTATGGTTTGAAGATTGGGAAGCATACGGCGATTCTGCCCGCAATGCGGCGCTCGGCGTAACGCTGCCCTTTGGCGATGGATCGCGTGTTGGCGTTGACACGGTGGGAGGCATCTTTTTTCAACGTGGGCGTGTCAATGACTTCTTTCGAAAATATGAAATTATGACCGGGGGACTGGATCTGAATTTCACCAAACAATATGAAAATCACCTGCTGGAATTTGGCGGAATGGTAGAGAAACACCAGGTTCGCTATTATACGATTAACCCGATTGACCTTGCGGAAGACAAAGCTTCCAAGACCGACGACGTTCGCTATTTGAGCGCCATCGGTTCATTTTACGGTTATGACATCTTTGGCGATAAAGTCAGCAGTTCGAGCTTTCGCACCATTGAAGGCGATGAAATCGAAGAAGCCGCGCCCAAGCGTCCCGTTATTGCCGGCGCCTATGTGCAGGATCGCATCGAGTTCCAGGATTTTATCCTCAATATCGGCGCGCGTTGGGATTATTTTGATCCCGGCAGCAAACGTATCAAAGACCCGCATAACATTTTCGGCTTTGGAGACAACCCCAATCGTCTCGACCCGGAAGATTTTGAGGAAGCGCCGTCAGAAAGTTACATCAGCCCGCGGATCGGCTTTGCCTTTCCCATGACCGAGCGCACGGTATTCCACGCACAATACGGCATCTTTCGCCAACCGGCCCGTTTTTTTGATATTTACGATTCCTGGGTAAACCTGGATATTATCGAGCAGCGCGACGGGCAGGGGCAGAACAACGGTCATATCAAAATGGAAAAAACCACCAACTATGAATTCGGTTTTAAACAACAGTTTGGGAATGTGGCCAGTTTGGATATTACCGCGTACTATCGCAACGTGGAAGGGTTGATCAACGAAAATACGATTCGGACGGATTTCGGCGAAACCAACCGGCTCTACATTTCAACGGTAAACCAGGATTTTGGCACCATCAAAGGAATGGCATTCAGCTTTAACCTGCGGCGGCTGGGGCCGGTTTCCACCAAGCTCGATTACACCCTGGCGCTCAGCGAAGGCACCGGTTCCGATCCATCCAGTAGTCATAACGCCACTTTTCGGAACCCGGAAAATGCCGTGCCCCTGGCCATTGCGCCGCTGGATTTTGATCAACGCCACACCCTGACGGCCAGCGTCGATATTCGCGCCAATCGCGACCAGGGACCGGATGTCTTTGGCGGCAAATTGTTTTCCGACGCCGGAGCGAATTTTCTGATTACCTACACCAGCGGACGTCCTTATACGCCGGTGGCCAGCGTCAATCCCTTGCGAGACCAGTCCTTATTTGGCAGCAAAACCACCCAATTCGTCAACAGCGCGGTTATGCAAGGCGTGTTCCGGGTGGATTTGCGAGTGGATAAGCAAATCCGTTTTGGCGGCGTCTCTTTAAATCCCTATTTGTGGATCCAAAATCTTTTAGACCGTCAAAATATTGTGAATGTCTGGCGTTCCACCGGTCAGCCGGATAACACCGGTTTTTTGGAAACCGCGGAAGGGAAAGACCTTTTGCAATCCCAATCCACCCAATTCCCGGATTACGAATCTGATTTCCACTCGTTTGAACGCGATCCGACGAATTACGGGCTGCCAAGACTCATTCGCCTGGGAATGAAGGTGAAATTTTAACTTACGCGCTGTGACACGCGATAGAACAAAAAATTGATGAGGCATCGATATGCGAAATAAGAATTCAATTTTAACTTTTATGTTTATCGTTCTGGTTTTCTCGCTGCTTCATGCGCGAGATCACCGGGATAAAATGAACCGGCTGCGGAAAATTTCAAGTATCGGTTTATTGGATACCATGGACGTCAACAATATCTTTTTGCCATTTCAGAATGACGGTTCCACCGCGGAAGACGCCAATGCTTTTTTCCCAAACGGCACAGACAAAAGCTTTTTGTTCCAGGGCGGCATTGCCGCCAGCGGGTTTGTCGATGGCAAACTGCGGGCATCATGGATGGCCAAGGCATCGCTGATTCAGGAATATCAGCCCGGAAAATGGGGGATGGACCCGGATGACGGAAGGGCGCGTTTTTACAAGGTGCGGTCCAGCGACGGGCCGGGAAGCCCCGCGTATGTCGATTGGGCAAACGCCGTGGATTTAGGCGCTGATTTTCAGGATGTTGACGGCGACGGCGTTTATGACCCCAACATTGATCGTCCGGATATTCTTGGCGACCGGATAAGCTGGACGGTTTACAATGACGGGACAGACATTTCCGTTCGTTCCGACGGCCTGCAAACCGACCCGCTGGGATTGGAGATACATCAGCAGGTTTGGGCATTTGCCCGTGAAGATGAAATTGGCAACGTGATTTTTTTCCGCTATCGCATGATCAATGCCGGCGGCCAAGATATTGATGATCTGATCTTCAGCATTTGGGCGGATCCCGATATCGGCGACGCCACGGATGATTTGATCGGCAGCGACACCACCCTCAGCCTGGGCTACATTTATAATTCCGGCGATGACGACGATTACGGCGCAACGCCCCCGGCATTTGGGGTCGATTTTTTCCAGGGACCGATTGTCGCTTCGCCGGGAGATACGGCCTTCCTGTTTCGCGGCCCGTTTTTTGGTATCGATACAATTTTAGACGCCAAAAATTTGCCGATGACAGCGTTTACATTTTATAATAACGCCGGCGAAAGCGATCCCTTTCCCAGCCCGCGCCAAAATGTCGAGCGCGCCCGTGACTATCAAGAGGGCGGCGTTGACGGACAGGGAAACACCATTGTGCCGACGATTTACGGAAATGGCGGTCAGGCGACAGACGCGCCGCAGTTCTTCTATTCCGGCGACCCGGCCGCCGGCACCGGCTGGCTGGACGGCGCCGAGGCCGATAAGCGTTTTATGGTCAACACCGGACCGTTTCAATTAGCCGCCGGAGACACCCAGGATGTGGTCGTTGCTTATGTGGTCGGGCAGGGCAACAGCCCCACCAACAGCGTGGACGAACTCAAACGCATCGACCGGATTGCTCAAACCGCTTATGACGCCAACTTTTTCCTGGCAGGCCCGCCGCCGGCCCCAAAAGTCGTCACGCGCACGTTTGATAATAAAATCGAGTTTGTGATTGATCTGGAAGCGAACGGCACCATCAACCACGATGTGCGAGATAAACTGTTGAACCGCCAGGTCTTTGAAGGCATTAAAATTTACCAAATGGACTCCCCCTCGACCAATGAGTTTGAAGATGGGCGGGAAAACCGGAAATTAATCGCCGTTTATGATCTCAAAAATGAGTATAAAGATATTTTTCAGCAAAAAGGAAACGAGGTGACAAAAATCTACGAAGGCAAGAACAATGTTGACACGCTTTCCTTTGTGGATGACGGCTCGGCGATTATTCGCCACATTGTTGATATTGACCCCTTTAACCAGAATCGCCCCTTGCTGAACAATGTCGAATACTTCTTTTCGATCACCTCGTTCAGCATCAATCGTCCCTTTTTAACGCCGCTTGGCAGCGGCGCCTGGCGCGGCGGCTCCGGGGTGTTGCAGGAAAATCCGCTGGGCGGCGGTCAATTGCACCGCGTGATGCCCGGGCGCGATGAAAATCAGCCGTTCAAGGGTGATTCCGCGGAATACGTGGGAAGCCGCCAAAATCACGACGGTTTTGTCTTTACCGACGTTGTTGACAACGCCGCGGTAACCGGCGATGATTACCGGGTCGAATTTTTTGATAACGGCAATCTCTACAGCATTATGAATGAAACCACCGGTCAGATCGTCCGCGACAGCATGGCGTTTCAGGATTCCGTGGGCGGTGATTCCTGGAGTTTTCCCATTGTTGAGGGCCTTTCCATCAAAGTGCGAAATGTCCGCGACGGCGTAAACAATGCCCAGACGGTAAACCTGGCGGACAACCAAATTGATTGGGTTACCGGCTCCGGTCGTTTTACCACGAAAACCAGCGCCTTTAACGGCGGTATTGAATTGATCCAGAATTCTTTCCGCGCTAATTTATCGGATGGAATTCCCAAATCCGAATATTTTCCGGTAGAGATTCGCATGGCGACCTCCGACAACTCAATGGCGCAACACTACCGCGCCAACTGGAATCTGTCCGTGGGCTTAAAGCCGACGTTTTTGAGCGCGGTTGATATTAGCGATCCGGAAAATCCACGCCAGGTTTATGTCGGCTATCACCATCCCAGCCCCTCCGGAACCATCGATTTTTCGGCAAATAATGACATCATCATTTTTAAGGCGGATTACCAGGAAACCGAACGGTACGGCAGAGCCAGCAGTGATTCATTATTTAAAGCTGAAGCTTACATGATTTTACAATTGAGCGCCACCGCCGACTCGGTTTTTCAGGCGAATCCACTGACGCTTCGAATCACCCCGTTTTATCCCAATTCCGATGTGGACGCGTTTCTGGTAAAAGGAGAAAGCGTTCAACCGCGGTTAACGACGGAAGAGCAAAAAGGACAATTGGAGCGGGTGAATGTGGTGCCGAATCCTTATTGGGCTTACAGCGCCTACGAAACCAGTTACGATACACCGGTGCTAAAATTTACTCACCTGCCCAACGAAGTGACTATCCGGATTTTTAACCTGGCAGGTCAGTTAATTAAAACGCTGCGCAAAAATGATGAAGCAAATGAATTAGCCTGGAATTTAAGAAATGAATCGAATTTGCGCGTGGCGTCCGGGATGTATATAGCGCATGTCGAAGCAGCCGGGATTGGCGCCAAGGTGCTAAAATTTGCCATCGTTCAACGCGAAGAGCGGCTTGACCGGTTCTAAAAAATCAGAAAAAAAGTTTTGGAGATATTAACAAAAATGAAAGCGAGATGGGTCATGAATAGAAAAATATCGACATTGATAATCTTCCTTTTCTTTTCCCTAAGCGCGCTGTTTGGGGGCGACCTGGCGCGGTTGGGCACAACCTCCGGCGCTCAATTGCTCATCCCGGTCGGGGCGCATTCCATTGGGCTTGGCGGCGCTTCATTGGGCAGCATCCATGGCGCCGAGGCCATTTATTGGAATCCCGCCGGCATTTCCTATGGGGACCACTCCGAGGTACTCTTTAACAATATGAATTACATCGCCAACATCGACGTCAGTTATTTGGCGCTGGTGTATAACGGCGGTAACATTGGTTCATTTGGCCTGCATATCAAAAGCCTGGATTTTGGCGACATTCAGGAAACCACCGAAGAATTTCCCGACGGCACCGGCAATACCTTTTCTCCGTCATTTATCGTTGCAGGGTTTTCTTACGGCCGTTTGTTGACCGATCACATTAACATCGGTGTGACCGCCAAGTTTATCAGTGAATCCGTGATGGAAACCAGCGGCACAGCCTTTGCCTTTGACATGGGCGTGCAATATCGCTTTAAAAATAATATCCGCCTGGGTGTGGTAATGAAAAATGTCGGCGGAAAAATGCAATACGACGGACGCAACCTGGAACGCACCTTCAATATTCCCGGGACCAGCCTGCAAACCGAAGACGGCTTTTTCCGCGGCGTTCCCCTAAAATCAGATATTCCTTCGACTTTTTCTTTTGGCATCTCCTATGTTGCAAATATCAATGAGGACAATTCACTCTTGTTTACCAGCGCATTTACCAATCAAAATGACGCTTCCGACGAGCTTTTTGGCGGTCTGGAATATGGGTTTAAAGATTTCTTTTACGTTCGCGGCGGTTACAATTACGAAGCCCAGAGCAATGATAATCAAATTTTCGGCGGCGCATTTGGCGCTGGTTTGCGCTATCCTTTAGGCGATTTCGTTTTTCAATTTGACTACGCCTTTCGCCAGTTGACCGATTATTTTAGTAATAACAATATCTTTACCGTAAAACTGGGTTTTTAACCTGCATTATGCACAGGTTTTATTTAAAGTGATTTTAACGTACTGTAATATTTGA
>CAYVDX010000182.1:0-7077 GCA_964450485.1 uncultured Calditrichaceae bacterium | reverse complement strand
GCCTGCGATCAAGCTGCGGCAGTTATGTCGGCATCGCCCAAAGCGCCGAGCTGCTGTCTGGCGTCATTATGATGTACTGGCCGGAAGCAAACGTGCTGATACCCCGCGGCGTCAGCGATCCGCAATGCGGAATTCCGGCATACCGGGATGTCTTGGTGCGGGTGGAGCCGTTGCCTGAAAATCAACAATCAAAATCATCATAAATCGAAAACGTTGAATATGCGGTGTAATGAATGAAAAAACAGATTCTTAAACTGATGGTTTTTGGCGCGGTGTTGATGATTTTTTCCTGCGAGAGCAACCACGCGGCAACCTCCTCAAAAGCAGATGCAAGGGGCGTCGGCGTCGCTGTGCTGCAATTAATTTTGATCGGCGGACCGGGCGCGGGCAAGGGAACACAGGCCAAAAATATCAAGAAAAAATATGGTATTCCTCACATTTCCACCGGACAAATTTTGCGGGACGAAGTTGCAAAAGGCACGGAGTTGGGAAAACAGGTTTCGGTCGTCATGCGGCGGGGCGGGCTGGTTTCGGATGATATTATCCTGCGGCTGATTGCCAATCGCCTGCGGGATTCGGAAACGCGCAAGGGATTTATTCTCGATGGTTTTCCGCGCACCCTGGCGCAGGCCAAAGGCTTGGAGACAATTCTGCAACGCCGCGGGAATGTCCGGCTGAAGGTGTTGCTATTGGAAATTTCCGACGCGGAAATGATGAAGCGAATGATGGGCCGCGGCCGCGCGGATGATGCCCGGGAAACCATTCAAAATCGCATCCAAAAATTTCACTCCGAGACAGCCGACGTCATTCGCTATTACGCCCAAAAAGGGGATTTAATCCGGGTGAATGGCGAGCAGTCGGTTGCGGGCGTCTCCGCGGCAATTGAAAAAGCGCTGGAAAAATAAATTTTCACTGATTTGCTGTCAGGATTTTCCCGATATCCTGCTGTCATCGTTTTTTGAACAAAGCGGCGAGCATCCCGCTCCGAAACTTCTTGACAGCCCCAAAAACCGTTTATTATATTCGCACTCTACAATGGGCAATTACTTTTTGATCAAGCACATATTCAAAACGTCACAGGAGGAGCTTTCTTGAAAACGTACACAGGTGAACAGATTCATAATATTGGCGTTGGTGGTCATAGCGGTTCCGGGAAAACCTCCCTTGTTGAAGCAATGCTTAATTGCATGGGGGAAACCAACCGGCTTGGCGGCATTGAACAAGGAAACACAATCTCCGATTACAACGAAGATGAAATTGAACGACAGGTGTCGATTAATACATCCTTGCTCCACGGGGAATGGAAAAACACAAAAATCAACCTTATTGACACGCCGGGATTTAGCGATTTTTACGGCGATGTCGTCAGCGGCATGCGCGCCGCGGATGTGATGATGATTGTCGTCTCGGCGGCGAACGGCGTGGAAGTTGGCACCGAGCGTGTCCGAGAGTTGGCTGATAAATACAAACTTCCCCGTTTTTATGTGATCAACAAAATGGACCGGGAAAATGTGCAGTTTAACAAGGTTTCCGATGAACTGCGCGACCGGTTTGGAAAACAAGTGACGGTCGTCCAAATTCCGCTGGAATCGGGTCCGGGTTTTCACGTTGTGGTAGATATTCTTCAGCGAAAAACCTACACTTATACGCAGGACGGCAGCGGAAAAGTAACCCTCGGCGATATACCGGATAATATTCGCGAGCGCGTGGAAGAAATGCGCATGGAATTGGTTGAGTCCGTGGCCGAAAGTGATGATGAGCTTTTAGAAAAATATTTTGAAGCCGGCGAACTAACCGAGGAAGAATTGATGCGCGGATTCAGAAAAGCGATAAATAATCGCACCATCGTTCCGCTTTTATGTGCCTCGGCAACAAACAATATCGGAATTACCAGCCTGCTCAATTTTATCACAGACTTTATGCCGGCGGCCAATGCCCGCCCACCCATTGAAATGGACGGAAAAGTCCGCCATCCTGTGGATAGCGATCCTTTATCGGCGTTAGTTTTTAAAACGGTCTCCGAAGCGCATGTTGGCGAATTGTCGTTAGTGAAAGTATATTCCGGCGTTTTAAAACCCGGGGACGAAGTACGGAATACCGCCAACGATAAAACCGAACGGATCGGGCAAATTTTTGTATTGAACGGCAAAAACAAAAAAAGTGTCGATGCGCTTCACGCCGGGGACGTCGGCGCGTTGGTTAAGCTAAAATCTACCCACACCGGCAACACACTGACGACAAAAAATGATCCCTTCAGCTTGCCGCCAATCGAATTTCCCGAGGCATTGATCAATGTCGCCGTAGAGCCAAAAGCCAAAGGCGATGAGGATAAAATTGGCACAGGGCTAAACACCCTGCATGAAGAAGACCCGACTTTTTTGGTGCGATTTGATCCGGAATTGAAGCAAACCATCGTTTCCGGGCAGGGCGAACTTCATCTGACCATTATTTTAAAACGGTTGGCGCAACGCTTTGGCGTGGAAGTTGATACCACCGAGCCGAGAATTCCCTATCGCGAAACCATCAAAGGCAAAGCCGAGGCCCAGGGGAAATTCAAAAAACAAACCGGCGGTCGCGGGCAGTATGGCGACGCGCATCTTCGCCTGGAACCCAAACCCCGCGGAGAAGGATTTGAGTTCGTAAATGCCATCGTTGGCGGGGTTATTCCCGGAAAGTTTATTCCTGCCGTCGAAAAGGGGTGTATCGAAACTTGCGAACAGGGCATTTTGGCGGGATACCCGATTGTCGATATTCAAGTGACCTGTTTTTACGGATCTTATCACAATGTTGATTCCTCGGAAATGGCCTTTAAGGTCGCAGCCTCCATGGCGCTCAAAAAAGCGTTTATGGACGCCAAGCCGATATTGCTCGAACCCATTTATGAATTGGAAATCAAAGTGCCGGAAGCATATATGGGTGATGTCATGGGCGATATTTCCAGCCGTCGCGGCAAAATTTTGGGAATGGACGCGGATGGACGCTTTCAGGTTATCAAGGCGTTGGTGCCGCTGGCGGAATTACACAAATATTCTACAGTATTGCGTTCGATGACCCAGGGGCAGGGAATTTTTCATCGAACATTTTCCCATTATGAAGAGGTTGCATCAGATGTGGCTCAACAAATAATTGCGGCTGCGAAGAAAGAGAAAGAAGAAGAATGAGCAATAAAATTCATCACTAAATGTAAGCCCTGTGGAATTAATTTTTTCACAGGGCTTTTTTTTTGATAAAACTGCTTAAATTCCCAAAAAAGATTTCCACAAAACACTGTAAATTTAAGTAAACCTGCCGTTAATTATGTAACAACAGCTTGAAAGATGAGGGTGGTTTATGGGTTTGTTCTTTTAGAGGTGTGCAATGGGATCTACTGCCAAAAACAAAAAAAATATTTTAACCGTTGACGATGAGAGAATTATGCAAAAAATGATGCACAAGATTCTCTCAAAACAAGGTTACAATGCAATTCCCGCCGCCAACGGCAAGGAAGCATTGGAAAAACTCATTTTTCACGATATTGATTTGATCATTCTGGATATTATGATGCCGGTGATGGATGGTTTTGAAACGCTGCGCATGCTCAAGCAAATGTCAAAAACCCGTTATATCCCGGTGGTGATTTTAACGGCGAATGCCAATGTTCGCACATTCTCGCGGGTGGTTAAAATGGGGGCGGATGATTTTATCGCCAAACCGTTTGACCAATCCAACCTGCGGCGTAAGCTGGACTACCTTCTACAAGATGTGGAACGCCGCAAAGAAGAACTCGAACTGATGTTGGAAGATGAAAAGACGACAAACCTTTTAGACCCCGAAGAATTAAAAGCGCAAAAAGAGAAATTCATTCTTGGATTTGATAAGCTTTTTCCAAAAATGGTCTTTTTGGTTTCTCATCAAAATGGCGAGGAGCTTAAAAAATTATTAACGGCTTTTGAGAAAAAATGTGAGTCCTATAAACTTGAGAAAGCATCACGCCTGGCGTTGAAGATCATGTTCACGATCGACCAAAATGGTGATTGGGAAGATGTTGTCCATTTTTTGGAAGACATTTATGAGTATTTTCAAGAGATAATGATTGATGTCGTTCTCTAAAAATTCATTCGACTCTCGACAAAAAAAAGGGAGGGCAAAAATGCCTTCCCTTTTTGTTATTTTGTAAATTTGAAATGAACTCAGATTGGTATAGGCCCGGCATTTTTTATTGCCGGTTTCGCATCCGGAAATTTCTCAAAATTTTGGATAAACCGCGCTGCTAATCGTGCGGCTTGCTTGTCATAGGCTGATTTGTCTTCCCAGGTATTTCGGGGATCCAAAACATCAGCAGGCACGTTCGGGCAGGCGCGTGGTACCAGCACGTTGAATACGGGGTGAGGGTAAAACTCGACCGTCCGTAACTGTCCGTTCAGCGCAGCTTTAATCATCGCGCGGGTCAGGCGAATATCCATGCGTTTGCCGACGCCGTAAGCCCCGCCGGACCAACCGGTATTTACCAGCCAAACATCCGATTGGTGTTTGCGCATTTTTTCGCCCAACATTTCAGCATAACGCGTTGCCGGCAGCGGCATAAATGGCGAGCCAAAACATTCGCTAAAAGCGGTTTGCGGTTCGGTGATGCCTGCTTCTGTTCCGGCGAGTTTTGACGTATAGCCGGAAAGAAAGTGGTACATGGCCATTTCCGGGGTCAACTTGGAGATCGGCGGCAAAACACCGAATGCGTCCGCGGTCAGGAATATCACATTTTGCGGGTGACCGCCGATGCCCGGAAGCAGCACGTTGTCGATGTATTCGAGCGGATAGGTTGCCCGGGTATTTTCAGTGATTTCGTCGGAATCAAAGTCTATTTGACGGGATTCGGGGTCAAAAACGACATTTTCGGCAATCGATCCAAACCGGATGGCGTTGTAAATTTGCGGTTCTTTTTCCCGCGAAAGCCGAATCGCCTTGGCGTAACATCCGCCTTCAAAATTAAATACGCCGTCATCTCCCCAGCCGTGTTCATCATCGCCGATTAAGCGGCGTTCCGGATCCGCCGAGAGGCTGGTTTTGCCGGTTCCGGAAAGCCCGAAAAACAGGGCTGCGTCGCCATCCTTACCCACATTTGCAGAACAGTGCATGGGAAATACGCCCTTCAGCGGCAGCAGAAAATTCATAATTGAAAAAATCGATTTTTTGATTTCGCCGCCATATTGCGTGCCGCCGATAATCACCAGCTTTTTGGCCAGGTTAATCACCACAAAAACTTCAGAATTCGTTCCATCGGTTTTGGGATCGGCATGTAAAAGCGGGGCGTGTAAAATCGTATATTCCGGTTGATGATTCGCCACTTCATCAGCGGTTTGCGGACGCACAAACAGCGTTCTGCCGAACAACGACGCCCAGGCGAATTCGCTGACAACCCGAACCGGCAGACGATAAGTGGGGTGCTGCCCGGCAAAAAGGTCTTCCGCGAATAAATCTTTGTTTTGAAAATAGGCCAGCACTTTATTCAGGAGATGATCAAACCGGGCCTCGGAGATAGGTACGTTGACGTCTCCCCAGCCGATGAGCGATTTGCTGCTTTCTTCTTCGACAATAAAGCGGTCGTTGGGTGAGCGTCCGGTGCGTTCCCCGGTAGTGACCAGCAATGCGCCATTTGCCGCTAATTTACCTTCTCCTCGCATTAATGCTGTTTCGACTAATTGCGGCGTTGACAGATTCCAGTGAATAGACTTCCAATTGTGAATACCAATTTTGTTGAGTTGCTCGGTTTTTTGATCCATTTTCTGCCTCAAAAGGTTTAGAATTATCGATAATGTATTTTTATCTCTTTGAAGTTAAAATAATAAAAATCTTCTCCTTTATAAACAACTTTATCCGAAACTCAATTGCGTTACTCAACGTTATTCGTTGAAAACTTATAAGCCATGCCACGAAAAAACTTGTTGCATTGAAACCGAACAATTCTTTCCAAAGTGAAGTGGAAATCATCCAATCCGGCATAAGCCGAAGGCGCCAATGTCCACTGCCTGTTTTTTACGACGAATTTGTTAAATAACAGACTATCATTAAAATATTCGTTCGTTTTTGAATTTATTTGAGTGCATAACAGACCAGGGGCGGAAAAAGATTTTCAGGCAAAAAGCCTTGCCCCAAGATTTTTATGCACTCAATTTATTTTAGCACTCAGAACACTAAGGCATTTCATAAGTTTCAAATCATTTTCTTCAAATTGACTGAGAGAAAAATATTGTCTATATTAATTTTTCAAAATGGCGACTGATTTTTAATGGATATAGCATGAACAAGCCCGCTAAATTTCCCCTAATAGAGAATCAATATTCCTGGATGACGGAGCGGCGGTACAACGCTTATAAAGACTTTCTTCGGTCTCAATTTGGGGGACGGTTGCAAAAAGTTTCCGTTGACGCCGGTTTTACCTGCCCCAATCGCGACGGCGTAAAAGGTTTTGGCGGATGTACTTATTGCAACAATATCAGTTTTGTGCCGCCGTACTGCAAGCCCGGAATGACCATCATTGAACAAGTCTGCGCCGGCGTCGAATATTTAAAGCGGCGCTATAAAGCACAACAATTCGTGGCTTATTTTCAGGCGTACAGCAATACTTATGCACCGTTGCCCTATCTGCAAAATCTTTATGAACAGGCGCTCTCCCATCCGGATGTGAAAGGGCTGGTGATCGGAACGCGCCCGGATTGCATCGATGAAGAAAAAATTGCGTACTTCGCGGAACTCGCCAAATCAAAATACATCAGCATCGAATACGGATTGGAATCGCCTTATGACCGCACTTTGAAAATATTGAATCGCGCGCACACCTTTCAGGAATGGGTTGACGCTGTGGCGATGACCGCGAATCGCAACATCCACATTTGCGCGCACCTGATTTTGGGATTGCCGGGGGAAACCCGCGAGCAAATGCTGCGCACCGCGGAAATTATTTCCCGCTATCCCATCAATTCGTTAAAAATACATCATCTGCACATCGTCGAAAAGACGGCGTTGGCGACAAAATACCTGCGGAAGCCCTTCCCGGTGTTTGAATATGACGAATATGTTGAATTCGTGGTGGAATTTTTACAA
>CAYVDX010000181.1:0-7087 GCA_964450485.1 uncultured Calditrichaceae bacterium | reverse complement strand
CGATCCGGTGCAGCCGTTTAACGCCTGGAAAGTGGTCAATATTCCCACCAGCCGGATGATCGACAAAGGCAATTTCTTGTTTCTGATCAGCCATCGCTTTTTTCCGAAAATGAGTTCGGGCTATGAAACATTTTACGGACTGGACGGCTCCGCGATCATCTTTTTAAACATGGGCTACGGCATCACCGATCGATTGTTTGTAAATCTCGGTCGCAGCAACTCCGCGGATAATGTTCAGTTAGACCTCAAATACGGGTTAAAGCAGCAGTATCCCGGCGACAAAATTCCAATCGCCGTTGCGGTTCAATCATCATTGAATTGGCTTAGCGAAAAAAAGCCCGGGAAAAGCAGACTGCGTTCCGAGGCGCTCAAATACAGCTTTCAGGCCATTTTTTCCAGCCGCTTGCACGAAGGCGTCGGGCTTGACGTGGCGCCGGGCATTTTGTTCAACCCGGATAGTGAAACGGACGGTGAAGATCCCGTGTTTACGCTTGGCCTTGCCGGGAGCGTTCACCTGTGGAAATCCATTTCGCTCATCGGGGAATGGGATCCAATCGTAACCGGCTACAGCCCGACCTCAACCTTTGGCGAACTCAATCGCTTTGATACCTGGGGCGGCGGCATCGAATTGTCGGTTGGCGCGCATGCCTTTCAAATAATTATCACCAATTCGGCGGGACTTACCAGCGATCAATACATGCGCGGCGGCGGACTGGACATCGGGGACGGTGATTTCCGGCTGGGTTTCAACATTTTTCGACCGCTACAATTTTAAGGAGAAAAAATATGCGTAAGTATAAAATATCACGATATTTATGGCGTCTGATCGCCGTTGCTTTATTCAGCTATACAGCCTTTACCGGCTGCGAACATTTGGCGCTTACCCAGCCGAAAACTCAGCCGCCGCCTGCCGGCGAAGTCGATACGCTGGCCCGATTCAGCGCGATTCAAAGCGAGATTTTTAACAACAAATGCGCCGTGCCCGGCTGCCATGTTGGCGGGGGAACACAACTGCCCGGGGCAATGGATCTTCGCGAAGGCATGGCGTTTCAAAATCTCGTCGGGGTGCAGAGCATCGAAAACCCATTGCTGAACCGCATCGAACCCGGCAAGCCGGACAGCAGTTACCTGTTTTTGAAAATTACCGGAAACAATATTGTCGGCGCGCAGATGCCGTTCGGCCGGGACCCGCTTTCCGAGCGGGAAGTTGAAGCCATTCGAAAATGGATCAGCGGGGCAGCCAATAATTAGCGCCATCGCACACCACATTTCACGCTTGATGCGGGCTTAGATTATTTGACAGTAATCAACGCTTGAAGCTTTTGGTAGGTTTTGGGGCCGACGCCTTTCACTTCGGTAATTTCTTCCGGAGTTGCAAAGTGGCCGTTTTCAGTTCGATATGAAATGATGCGCCTGGCGATGGCGGGGCCGATACGCGGCAATTGGGTCAATTCATCCAAAGACGCTGTGTTGATATTTATTTTCCCCAATATTTTTTTGGCGCGCGGCTTCTTTTTCCGGGAACGCTTGTTGAAAAGAGATAAATCAGTCGTCTCATTCGATAAAACCGGGCTGCCGGTGGCGCTGTTTTCAGCTTTCGGGAGGGCATTGTTTGATAAATTCTGCTGAATGCTGTCACGCCGGGCCTGGAATTCGGACTCAAATGGCGTAAAATCAAAGGCCTGCCGGGGATATAAAAAATTTTCGGCACCGTGATAAATTACCGCCAGCGAAAACAAACCAATGATAAACCACACGCCTTGTTTTTGCGATTTCGTGAAGTACATGAGTTGAAAATGTTCTCAGGCAAGATTTTACTTATTGAAAAATTTACAGAACGCGCCCGTGCGCCAGGGCAGAGCCGTGGAACGAGGATTCGCAAAAAATCAGATATTCAACGCTTCTTTAAATCGCTGAAAAAAGCCCTTTTCCTTTTTGGGCGCGGCGATATTTTCTGATTCGGCAAGTTTTTGTAAAAGCGCTTTTTCATCGGCGTTGAGTTTGGTGGGAACCCAAACTTTGATTTGCACTAAAAAATCCCCCTTGCCATAGCCTTGCAGCTCCGGAATGCCTTTTCCGCGTAGGCGAAAAACCTTGCCCGGCTGGGTTCCCGCGGGAATTTGGATTTGGACTTTTTCATAGCGATCGGGGTTGTCCGGGGGTAGTTCGCGGCCGTCTTCGGCAATCTGAACGGTGGGAATATCGACGCTTGTTCCCAATGCCAAATCCGGAAAGCTGCTGTACAAATCAAAAACAATATTATTTTCATGCCGCACAAATAATGGATGCTCTTTTTCCTGGATGACGACGATCAAGTCACCGTTTGGCCCGCCTTTGGGGCCGGCGTTTCCTTTTCCCTGCACCGTGAGATAGTTACCGGTCGTTACGCCCGCGGGAATATTCACTTCAACGGTTTCCTCGCCGCGATCAAGCCCTTCGCCGCGGCAAGTCGGACAGGGATCAGAAATCACCGTTCCCTGTCCGCGGCAGTGACTGCAAACGCTCACATTTACAAACCTGCCAAAGATGGATTGAGAAACCTGGCGAATTTCACCGGTTCCCCGGCAGGTCGGGCAGGTAGAGGGCTGCGTTCCCGGTTTGCTGCCGCTGCCCTGGCATGTTTTACATTGAATCAGTTTGTTGATTTTTATGTTTTTCTTAACGCCGGTGACGATCTCTTCCAACGAAAGTTTCAGGGTGATTTGCAGATCGCGGCCGCGTTCACGGCGATCGCGACGGGAACGTGTGGCATTGCCAAAAATGTCGCCAAAACCAAACCCCTCTTCCATAAATGTTCGTAATGCGTCGGATAGATCAAAGTGCATGTCGTATCCGCCGCTCCCCGCGCCTCCCACGCCTTCATGCCCAAAGCGATCATAACGCTGGCGTTTTTGGGAATCGCTCAACACTTCATAAGCTTCGGCAACTTCTTTAAATTTTTCTTCCGCCTCCTCATTACCCTGATTTCGATCAGGATGATATTTCATTGCCAGCTTACGATAGGCGCTTTTGATTTCTTCCTCGGAGGCTTCACGGGTCACGCTCAGCACTTCATAGTAATCGCGTTTGACAGTCATCCCTTGCTGTTTCCCCTCTTAATTTTTTCCATAAATATCCGTGATCGATCGGGCAGTATATTCAACCAAAGAAATAAACTTGCTATAATTCATGCGTTTCGGCCCGATGATCCCCAAAACTCCGCTGATGCCGCCAATGCTATAACGGGCGGTGATCAGGCTGAAATCTTGCAGTTTTTCTTCTTCAAATTCTTCGCCGATTTTCACCGACGCCGGCTTGGAACGCGTGGCTTTGTCTAACAGGTCAACAATTTCACGGCGTGTTTCTAACATTTCCATGACGGATGAAATCGAAGTAACATCCGAAAAATCAGGGCTTTGCATGATGTGATGAGCGCCCATGAAATAAAGCTCGGTTTCTTCCTGAAAATCAAAAAGCCGGTCCGCTCGATTTGAAAACATTTTTACCAAACCGGTTTCTTCATCTTTGATGTCTTTGACGATGGATGCAAATTTTTTGCGAATATCTTCAATTTTCATATTACTCAATCGCTCATTCAAAATCCGGCTGACAAGATATAGTTTTTCCGCGGGTATCATTGAATCAATTTCAATGGAAATTGTTTTTACAAAACCGGAATCGATTGATATGATAATCAGTATTTTATCTGATGACAGAGGAATTAATTCCATGCGTTGAAAAATTCCCTCTTCGATTTTGGGAGAAACGAGAACGCCCAATTGATGCGATAAGTGCGCAAGAATTCGCGATACTTCTTTCAGAATATCCTCGATTTCGTGTTCACCCGGACAAAGCGTATCTGAAATTTGTTCTTTTTCCGATGAGCTTAATCGCGTTTTTTTCATCAAGGTATCGACATAAGCGCGATACCCCCTTGTCTTGGGAACCCGGCCCGCGGAAGTGTGCGGTTGAAAAATATACCCGCGTATCTCTAAATCCGCCATTATATTTCGGATCGTCGCGGGACTAAAACTCAGCCGGCTTTTTTGGGCGATCAGGGTTGAGCTTACCGGTGAAGCGCTATCAATAAAGTGCTTAACAATTTCACCTAAAACTATTTTTTCACGCGCCGTCAGTAACATGATGCTTTATGATTATAATGTTTGTTTTCGCAGCCGGATTCATTCTTCCAAAAAAATAAAATATATGAAATATACCAGATTGTCAAGCGAATTTATTGCCATTAAAACATAATCTTTACGCATCAAAAATAATCAAGTTCGCGTGGCAGGCAAGTTTAAAATGATTTTCTTAGAAGATATTTTGTCCGATAACCAGTGGGTTACTTCATGTGACTCCGGTTCTTTTGACAGGGAGCAGGCAGTCGATCCATTTTTTATCTTTACGCCTGGCCGCTAAACCCGTCATAAATTATTGCTTGTTTTTAGCAATCAATTCATTCAATTCTTTCTCGATGTCAAACATGATATCTTTGTAAACGCCGTCACGCGCCACTTTTGTTTTTCCCGAATCGATTAATGATTGGAGGCTCCTCAACACTCTGCTGACAAAAAAAACAGTATCTTTTGAAATGTTTTTTAATCGAACGGCGTTATCATCGTTTGGCATTTGCTCAAAAAATTGAACAGCAAAGGAAAGTGGCGTTAACGCATTGTTAATGTAGTGGTTTAACGTCACCATTATTCGTTGAATATTTTGCAGGTTCTCTAGCTCTGTTTCCTGCAAGCGCATTTTTTCCCGCAGTTCGATCATGCGCTTCAGGGAGCGCAGCTTTAATTGAATTTCAACCGTGGAATAAGGCGTCAGGATAAAATCATCAGCGCCTTCTTCAAATGCCATTAATTGATCAACGAGCCGCTCCTTGTTGATGAGGGCGACAATCGGCAAAAATTGAAGGCGAGGATTCTGTTTTACCTTTTTGCAAATATCAAAGGCATTTTGTGTTCTTAAATTAAAATCGAGAATCAAAAACTGGTATTTTGGATTCCGGGCCAATCTTAGCAAGGCATCCGGGTATTGATCCGCAAGCTCTACTTGAAACCCTTCTTCGCCAAGATCTTTTCGGATCATCTCGGCAATTTCAATGTTTTCTGTTAATAGAAGGATCATCCCGGATACCTGGTATCGTTTATCCACAAAATGTATCGGACCGATATAACATTTAATTATTTCAAACAGTTGTAAATCAGTTGTAAATTGAATTCGTCGCATTGATGAACAAACTTTAGAGAAACGGTAAAAAACCTTGATTTCCATGATCAATCGGATTATATTTGTCGCCGTTGAAAATAATGGCTGGCGTCTTAGCTCAGTCGGTAGAGCAACGGACTGAAAATCCGTGTGTCCCCAGTTCAATTCTGGGAGACGCCACAATTCAAGCCCTGTAAGAATAATACTTACGGGGCTTTGTTTTTTTAGCCGGTTTGGGAAGTTTTTGGCAAGGCGGCAATTGCTGAATTTCCTGTTTCGTTTTCCCGCCTTCACATAGACCCCCTATAACAGTTTTTTGTGTTTTACACATACTCACCATTATCCATCGCTTGCGGAAATCTATCTTTTGAGGCTTTTTTTTGAAGCGTTGTAAGCACATTTTTTATCGAATGCGCTCATCCATTATCTGTCCGCATTATCGCAGCATTATTCCGGCGATTGAAATTTTTTGAAATTTTATCAAAACACTTGACAAAAGAAAAAATAACCCTTATCTTAAAAAAAGAAAGGAAAAGAAATTAAATCGCAAGAAATAAAAAGCAATAATTTCAAATCGTCTGTTTTTGAGCGTCGATTCGATGACTGAAAATTTCCGCAAATCTTAATTTTTTATCGGGTTTATCAATGGCTAATAACGCGACGAACAATACGGTTGACAGAAGAAGCGCCATTATTGAAATTATTCAAACCAAGGGAAAACTGCGGGTTGATGAATTGCACAAAAAATTTGACGTTTCGAATGTGACGTTGCGGAATGATTTAAAAAAGCTGGAAGCGGACGGTTACCTGCGCCGAACTCATGGCGGCGCGCTGAAAGTCGAAACAGTTGCTTTTGATCTTGCGTTGATCGAAAAGGAAAAAAAATTTTCCGATGAAAAAAAACGTATTGGAAAAGCAGCAGCGAGTTTAGTGCGCGAAGGTGAAACAATTATTCTCGACTCCGGCACGACCACAATGGAAGTCGCCAGAAATATTAAAAACATGAAAAACATTACCGTGTTGACCAATGCGCTGAACATTGCCACGGAACTGGCCGGCAGGGAGGGCATTCAGGTCATCCTCACCGGCGGCATCTTGCGGGAGAAATCCTTTTCGCTGGTGGGGCCGCATGCGGAACAGACCTTGCAGGATTATTTTTGCGACAAACTTTTCCTCGGCGTCGATGGCATTAATACGAAGGATGGCGTTACAACGCCAAATTTATTGGAAGCGAAAGTCAACCGGTTGATGGCGGAGCGGGCAAATGAGGTAATCGTTGTGACCGACGCAAGCAAATTTGGTAAACGCAGCTTGTCGCTCATTGTGCCGGTACGAAAAATTGATAAAGTGATTACCGACGGCAATATTCCTGAAGAAGATTACCAGACGCTGCAAACAAAAGGCATTGAGGTCATTATCGCATAACCGCATGCCGGTTCGGTGATTCGGATGCCAAAAAATGTCGGGCAAAAGCTTTTCAACAATGCAAAGCCTGAGAGGAGTCAGGGCATGGCAAGTGTGACGGAAAAGGAAATAAAGGAGCAATATTTAGCCTGGGAAGCAGTCCTCGGCGATTTCCAAAATGGATCCCAGGGAATAGGCAGCGGTGTAAATGTGTCGGATTCATCGGAATTTGTTTTTATCGGTTGCGGCACCTCCTTTTATTTGTCGCTAAGCGCGGCGTCAGTGTTTCAAGCAATAACCGGCAAGCGTTCATGTGCGGTCACGGCCTCGGATGTGTTTTTGTATAGCGACACGCTCTTTTCCAATCCCGGAAATTATTTGGGAATTCCCATTTCCCGCTCCGGCGAAACCACCGAAACGATTTGGGCAGCCCGCTATTTGAAGGATAAACTGGACATTCCAACCCTGGCTTTAAGCTGCAATTCGGACAGCA
>CAYVDX010000180.1:0-7092 GCA_964450485.1 uncultured Calditrichaceae bacterium | reverse complement strand
GAAAAAACGAGGATTTCTCTACCGCGCTGACGCTTTATCGCAACGCGGAATCCGGGCATCCCAAATTACGAAACCAACTGCTTTTTTATCGCGGACAAATTTACGGCGACATGGGAAATGATGAAAAAGCGCTTGCCGTGCTTGATTCCGCGCTTGCCGCGGACCCGGCGCGGCTTGCCATTTACCCGGAAATCGGGCGCATCGTTTTGCGCTTAAACCGGCGATTATCCCACGGGCGCGACTGCTTGCTGCATTATGTCCAATCCACCCAAAACAGGTGCGATGAAACATTCGCCCGGGCCTGCTTCGACCTTGCGCAAATTTATCAACGCCTGAATGACGCAGAAACCGCGGCGATCTATTATCGGCGCGTCATCGATTTGAATTCATCCAAAAAATTAAGGCATGACGCGCGTCATGCCTTGAATTTCATCTCAAAACACCCTGGCGATTGCGCTAAATGAAATGAGTTCCACTTAACCTGGCCAAGCCTCCACAGGTGCAGGTTAGACTCAAACAGGATTGTTTTCACAAGGAAAGAGTGATGATTCGTTTAAACTGCTTTAGCGGCAGGGCGTGACATGCCGCTACGGTGAATCGCACACCATATTAAATTTTTTAGCCAATCGTGATCCCGAATTTTCCGGGAAAATGGAACGAACCCTAAACCGGACATGATTGAGCATAAACATTTAAAATTCCCTGACCGTTTTTTCAAGTGCGCCGGTTATTCGCCGAAGATAATCTAATTGAAAAGTTTTCTTTAGTTTATGCTGATTTATATCCAAATTATCGTAAACAGCCGGGCGGCTCACAAATTTCTTCATAATGATGATTGACTTTGGTAACGATCCGTTTTATTTTTGGACTTTTAACGATATAGAGTTTCATGTTGATATAACCGATGCCTACACACCTATTTTTATCAATAAAACAGGAAAATAATGGATAAGCTTTCGTATTTAAGCAACGCGCACCCGGAGTATATCGAAGCGCTTTATAATGAATATAAAGAAAACCCCGAGGCAGTGGATGCCGGGTGGCAAAAATTTTTTGAGGGATTTGAGCTTGCCCAATCCACAAACGGCAATGGGCAACTGCTGGTTGAAAGCGACGTCGAACGGCGTAAAGAAGTCAATGTTTTAAATTTGATTAATGCCTATCGCACCCGCGGCCACTTTTTTACCAAAACCAACCCGGTTCGCGAACGACGGAAATACACGCCGACGCTGGATATTGAAAATTTTGGATTAACCGAAGCGGATTTGGACAACAAGTTTGAGGCCGGCGTTGAAATTGGTTTGGGTCGGGCAAAACTGCGAGATATTATCGATCATCTAAAGGAGACTTACTGCCACTCTATCGGCGCGGAATTTATGTTCATACGAAAGCCGGAGCGCGTGGAATGGCTTAAAAAGCGAATGGAATCGACCCGGAATCGACCCAATTTTTCCATCGAAGAAAAACGTCATATTCTGGAAAAGCTTAATGAAGCCGTGGTATTCGAGAATTTTCTCCACGCCAAGTATGTCGGTCAAAAACGCTTTGCGCTATCCGGCGGCGAAACGCTGATTCCGGCGTTGGACGCCATTATTCAAAAAGGGGCGAACCTCGATGTGAAAGAATTTGTCATTGGGATGGCGCATCGCGGGCGGCTGAACGTGCTGGCAAATATTTTGCGAAAATCATATCAAGATATTTTTGCGGAATTTGAGGGCGCGGAACATGAAGACGCCATTTTCGAAGGGGATGTAAAATATCACCTCGGCTATTCAAGCAACGTCGTCACGGCGACGGGAAAAGAAGTGCACCTCAGCCTGGCCCCGAATCCCTCGCACCTCGAAGCGGTTGATCCGGTCACCGAAGGCGTGGTGCGCGGCAAATTAGACAAACGCCACAACAACAACCTGGATAAAATTGTGCCGATTTTGATTCACGGTGACGCGGCAATCGCCGGCCAGGGCGTGGTTTACGAGGTGATTCAAATGTCGTTGCTGGAAGGGTATGCCACTGGCGGCACCATACACCTGGTGATCAACAACCAGATCGGCTTTACCACCAATTACCTGGACGCTCGTTCCAGCACCTATTGCACGGATGTTGCCAAAGTTACGCTTTCGCCGGTGTTTCACGTCAACGGCGATGATGTGGAAGCGGTAATTTACGCCATTCTCATGGCAATGGAATACCGTCACAAATTTCATACCGATGTGTTCATCGACATTTTGGGATATCGAAAATACGGCCACAATGAGGCGGATGAACCGCGCTTTACCCAGCCCAAGCTCTACAAAGTCATTGCCGCGCACCCTGATCCGCGACAAATTTATGAAGAAAAACTTTTGGCTGAAGGCAGCATCAACAAAGGGCTTGCCAGGGAACTGGAAAAAGATTTTCAGAATTTGCTGCAACATCGCTTGAACAAAGCCCGGGAAGTCCATAAAACCTCGGCGATTTCCAAATTTAAGGCGGATTGGCGGGGGTATCGCAAACCGGAACACAAGGATTTTATGGCATCTCCGGAAACCGGTATCAGCGGCGAGAAACTAATGTATTTGGGGGAAAAAATATTTAATGTTCCGGCGGATTTTCCGGTATTTCGAAAGATACGAAAACTTTACCAATCACGCCTGGAGCGTTTTTTGAATAAAAAGGATTACGATTGGGCAATTGGCGAAGCGCTGGCGTATGCCTCGCTGTTGGATGAAAAAATTCCCATTCGCATGAGCGGGCAGGATTGCGAGCGCGGTACATTTTCCCATCGCCACGCCGTTTTGACCTCCGAGGAAACCGAAAAAGAATACCTGCCGCTCAATCACATCAACGATACACAGGCGCTTTTTCAGATATATAATTCCCTGCTCTCCGAATATGCGGTGTTGGGATTTGAGTACGGCTACGCCACGGCGAATCCCCACGGACTGACCATTTGGGAAGCGCAGTTTGGCGATTTTGCCAACGGCGCGCAAATTATCATCGACCAATTTTTGACGTGTTCTGAAGCAAAATGGCAGCGTTACCACGGCCTGGTTCTCTATTTGCCGCATGGCTACGAAGGGCAGGGCCCCGAGCACTCCTCCGCCCGCATGGAGCGTTTTTTGAGCCTTTGC
Organism: uncultured Calditrichaceae bacterium; assembly: GCA_964450485.1. Classification (GTDB taxonomy): domain Bacteria; phylum Calditrichota; class Calditrichia; order RBG-13-44-9; family J075; genus JACKAQ01. Next base: position 3,982 of record CAYVDX010000180.1, on the reverse strand, counting down.
GCGCAAGATAACATGATTGTCGCCAATTGCACCACGCCGGCAAATTTGTATCATATTTTGCGGCGGCACATGAAATACCCGTTCCGCATTCCCATGGTGCTTTTTACGCCGAAAAGTTTGCTGCGGCATCCCAAATGCGTCAGTTCATTTGAGGAATTTACCGAAGGCAAGCGGTTCAGGGAAATCATCGATGACAAATATGTGAAATCCACATCTGTAAAACGCGTTTTGTTTTGCACCGGAAAAGTGTATTATGATTTATTGGAACGCCAGCAAAATGACCGGCGCAAGGATGTCGCCATTGTGCGGATTGAGCAGCTTTACCCGGTTCCCCAATTTCAGCTCAATAAAATTATCAAACGCTACAAAAATGCCGGACAATTTATTTGGGTGCAGGAAGAACCGGAAAACATGGGCGCATGGCCGGCGATTTTACAGTATTACCGCAGCCGGCAACTGCGATTGATTTCCCGGGAAGCCAGCCCCACTTCCGCAACCGGTTTTAACAGGCAGCATCAATTTGAACAAACCGCGCTGGTGGATCACGCTTTTGGTGAAATTAAAGACAACGACTGGAAAATAACGGTCTAACAATGAGGAAGACTGAATGAAACACGACATAAAAGTTCCCACGGTGGGCGAATCGATCAGCGAAGTGACCATTGCCCAATGGTTGAAAAAAGACGGCGACTATGTGCAGGCGGATGACTTGATTTGCGAGATCGAATCGGACAAGGCGTCCTTTGAAATACCGGCCGAAAAAAGCGGCATTCTTCATACCCTTGCCAAAGAAGGCGACGCCGTGGATATCGGCGCCCGCATTGCTGAAATTGATAGCAACGGAAAAACTGCGGATGTCAGCCGTGAGTCCGGCGGCGGTAATGCCGTTGAAAGCAGTCCGGTTGCGCACGCTGCGACAGTCGAAAAATCACCCGATGCGTCCGATTCAAGGTCATCCTGTAAAAGCCAGGCATTTACGGTAAAAGTGCCGGCCGTTGGTGAATCGATCACGGAGGTGACCCTTTCCCAATGGCTGAAGGCAGACGGCGAAACCGTGCAGCCGGATGAGCTGTTGTGCGAGATCGAATCGGACAAGGCGTCTTTCGAGATACCCGCGGAAAACGGCGGCGTGTTGAAACAGCTTGTTAAAGAAGGCGAAACCGTTGAAGTCGGCACAGCGATTGCCGAAATTACCGGTGATGGCGTACCGGCGACAGCCGCCACTGTGCAAACAACACCTGAGGTTGCAGCCCGCCCAAAAGTGGGCGCACAAACCTCGGCCAATGGCGCGGATCATCATCCCAAAATATCACCGGTTGCGCAAAATATTTTAAATGAAGCCGGCATTTCCGCTGAAACGGTGCGCGGCAGCGGCCCGGGTGGGCGCATCACCAAGGACGACGCCAAACGCGCTGTGGAAAATACCGGAAAACCGCAAGCTGCCGAGGCGACGCCGGCAACGCACACCCCCAAAACAACCCCGCCGGCCGTCCCCTCCCCTGCTCCTCAAGCGACGACTGCCTCCGGCGACCGAAACATCACCCGCAAACGCATGTCAACCTTGCGAAAAACGATCGCCAAACGTCTGGTTGCCGCGAAAAACGAAACGGCCATGCTCACCACTTTTAATGAAGCGGACATGTCTGCAATCATGAATCTGCGCAAGCAATACAAGGAAATTTTTAAGGAAAAATACGAGGTTGGTCTGGGGTTTATGTCCTTTTTTAGCAAGGCGGTTTGCCTGGCGTTGCGGGATTGGCCGGCCGTAAATGCCCAAATCGATGGCGACAACATTGTTTATCACGATTTTGTGGATATTTCAATCGCGGTTTCCACACCCAAAGGCCTGGTCGTGCCGGTGATTCGCAATGCCGAGAAACTCAGCCTGGCCGGCATCGAGAAAGAAGTGCGGCGGCTGGCCCTCAAAGCCCGGGACGGTAAGCTCACCATCGAAGAGATGACCGGCGGCACATTTACCATCACCAATGGCGGGGTTTTTGGCTCGCTGATGTCCACGCCCATCATCAATGCGCCGCAATCGGCCATTTTGGGGATGCACAAAATTCAGGAACGCGCCATGGTCATCGACGGCCAGGTGCAGGCTCGCCCGATGATGTATTTGGCGCTCTCCTATGATCATCGCAACATTGACGGCCGCGAATCGGTCGGCTTTCTGGTTCGCGTGAAGGAACTGTTGGAAGATCCGGCCCGGATGTTGATAGAAGTATAATATGTCACTCCTACGGAGTTTCTTTGTCCCGGGGCGGCGATATAGCTATAAACATATCAACGCTACGCGGTTTATTATCAAGTTTCGATGTGAAGAATCCCTATAAGCGGGGAATTGCACGCAAAATTGATCGTTCATCAGGCGATGACGCCCGTTTTCCGCATCACATCCCGTAAAATTTGATGGGCATTGCTGTGCGGATGGATAAATCCATCGATCTCGGCAGGCTGTAATGCCGCTTTATGCGAGTTTGGGTCGCCGGCAACGAATACAAGAATGCCGGCGTTTTTTGCTTTGATTTGCCGGACAGTGGTGTTGATCGTTTCGGAAAAATGCTGATCATCGGCGCAAATCACGACAATTTCGGACGTTTCTTTTTGTATTGCTTCGACAATGGTTTCCAGGGTAAGTCCTTCGATTTCATGCACGGAAAAACCACCGATTTCAAAAAAATCATGGGCAAAATCAGCCCGCGCTTTGTATTGTGATAATTCGCCGATGGTCGCTAATAAAACCGTTGGCGTCGCACCGGTTTTCTTTTGAAAAGCGGTCATGGCGTCGCGGAGTTTTTCAAAAATTTCGGCAGCGCGATGAAACCGCAGCGGCTTTGCGCGGGCAGTTTCCAGTTGATTGCTTCGCAATACGTCGCGCAATTCGCCGATGGTTGCGCCGGCGGACGCCGCGGCGATCAACGCTTCCACAAGCATGTCTCGATCAGCGGCGGCTTTCGCCAGCGCATTGCGAACAGCTTTTTGGTTTCGCTGTTTGCGATGCGCATCAAGTGTTGTTTTCTGCATCCGGTAATTTTTTTGCCGATCCAAGGGACGTGGTTGCAGCACCGTTTCCAAAGCATCGGCATACGCGTTGATTCCCACCAATTTATCCCGGCGAAACGCCAAACGCTCCGCCTGTTTTTTTGCGGTCTTTTCGATCATCTGCTGTGGAATTCCCAATTCCAACGCTGCGCCCATCCCGCCCCTTTTTTCGATTTCCTGAAACAACGCCCAGGCTTTTTCCGCGATCTCTTTGGTCAGCGATTCCACATACCAACTGCCGCCGGGCGCATCAATCACGCGGCTCAAATGACTTTCATCCTTTAAAATCAGCTGAATATTTCGGGAAATGCGGCGGGAAAATTCATCCGGCCGGCGCGCAATTTCATCAAATGCGCCCACGTGCAGACTGTCGCAGCCGCCCATGATTGCCGCAAGCGCTTCCGTGGTCGCGCGCGGCAGGTTGACATGCGGGTCATATTTGGTTTTATTCCACAAAATGGTTTTTGCGTGGATAAACAGCTTTTGCGACGCCGCATTTCCGCCAAAGGCCGCCACGACCTGCCGCCAAAGCATTCGCGCCGCGCGCAGTTTGGCAATTTCCATAAAAAAATTCGATCCGACGCCAAAGCTGCACCAGGTTCGCGGGGCGACATCATCTATGGCAATGCCGCGAGACATCATTTCCCGCAGGTATTCCGCGCCCGCGGCAATGGCAAACGCCAATTCCTGAACCGCATCTCCCCCACTTTCGCGATACAAATCTGCCCGGACAATCAATGTTCGCAATTGCGGGGTTGCTTGTTTCGCCCAACTTGTAAGCGCTGCAATTTCATCGTATAGCAAATCCATGGGCGCGGACAATTGCCCGGTGCGCGCTAATTCTCCCAACGGATCGTTGCCGATTCCCCCGCGCAACGCTGCCAAATTCAAGCCGTTTTTTTTACAAAACGCCGCGAAAATGCTCGTAAAAAAAATG
>CAYVDX010000179.1:0-7095 GCA_964450485.1 uncultured Calditrichaceae bacterium | reverse complement strand
GTTCGCGTGTCCGCCCCAATCGATTTGACTGCCTTCCACCATCAAAAAAAAGCCGTGTTTATTCTGACTTAAAATTTCCAGGGATTTCCGGGTCATTTGGGCAAGGGTCGGTTCGCCCGCGGCATGGGTCAAGGCGTCCATTTCAAACAAACCCAACACGCTTCCGTCGGTGATCTGCAATAGTTCTTCCGCGGTTTCGACGGTCTGGTAACCACGTTTACGAGCAAGTTTTAACAAATCGAGATTGTCTTTTCGCATACTTCCGGCAATGTTTTGGGGGATAAAAAAATGTCGTCCACCGCCCATCAACACGTCAACATCTGAGTCTGTAAGCTGCCGGGCAATTTCCGGTTGAAGTGTCCGTACCGGCACATGCGCGGCAAAGCAAGCCGGCGTTGCGTGGGTAATCGAGGACGTTGCCACAAGCCCGGTTGATTTTCCAAGCTTCTGCGCGGCTTCCAAAATTGTTTGCACCCTGGAATTGTCCGGCAGCATCGCAATCATGCCATTGTGTGTTTTAAATCCCGAGGCGAGCGCCGTTGCACCGGCGGCGGAGTCGGTGATGAGCGAATCAATCGGATGGGTATAAATATAACCGGTTACCGGCATTTTTTCCAAATTCAGTCGCTGGCGCGTGCCGTAAGCGTGTAACCGCCCGGCCGTGATTTGACCGAGACCCATTCCGTCGCCGATGAATAAAATGATATTGTGAATCTCATTATCCGGCAGAAAAGGGTAGCCTGATTGATAATCCCGGTAAGTTTTATGAACGAATTTCGTCTGTTTCGCGCATCCGAAAAATAAAAAAACGATTGAGAAAATCAGCAGTGTTCTTTTAGTTCTTTTAGTAAAAGAGGAAGACTTACGCATCATTTGGCTCCAGGGTTGCCTGTGGCTGTAACATGTTTTTTCCGCGGTATGTTAATAATTTATTATGACAATTAAAATACCTATATCTTTTTTATGATTTTTTTTCCAAGTGTGAGCTAAACTCTCTTGCAAATATTAATCATTTATTATTCGTCATCAATTCGGCGTTGTCAGCGGCCCCGCGCTGAACGTTTCCATTAGTTTGCGCAATTTTTTCACCACTGTTTTGAAAATAACCTGGGTGATTTGAATATGATCCGCTAACAAATCAAAAAAATCTTCCCGGTCAATCCGCAGCAATTTGGTTTCGCTGAGTGGCGTAGCCGTGGCAACGCGCGGCGCATCGTCGAATAATGCCCAGGCGCCCAATGTCTGTTTTGATTCGGAAATGGCGATATCCCGTCCATCCCGGTGCTGCCGAACCCGACCTTCCAAAACGAGGTAAAGCGCGTCTGCCGCTTCATCTTCCCGGTAGATGTCTTCATTCGGTTTAAAAGTCACTTCTTCGGCAATTGCGGCAAGATAAGCCAAATCCTCCGTGGGCACTTCGCTGAATACATCAACATTTTGCAAAAATATTACTTTTTCGATTACAGTTAGCATGGCGTTTTCTCAAAATATTTTGGGTGGACCATCATGTCTATCATCGATAAATGTATCAATAACTAAGTTCGCGGTTTCCCGTACTATTTTATCCGGATGATTTTGGGCATTTTGCACCAATTCTTTTAACGCCGCCGGCGCTGTTTCATCGATGTTGTAAATTGCACAACTTTTTATCCATGCGTCGGATTGGTTAATCAGTGCAGCCAGTGCTGTTTCTTTATCACTTATTTCGCGGCTAAAAAGCTTTTGGGCGCGCCAGTTTATTTTTTCTGCCATGTTTTGATCCAGCACGGGGATAAGCAGTGTTTTGATATCTTTTTGTAAAATATGATCCAAAAATTCAATCGCGCTGGCGCGCTGCGTTTTGTTGTCGCCGATGATGCCAAGGTATGAATAATGCACATCCTTAGCGGGATAAAGCAAGCTCAACAATTGGAAAATCTCTTCCAATGTTTTTTCCAGCTTTTCAGTCAGCGCCTTCTCCAAAAGCTGTTTTCGGAAATCGGAATTGTTCCTTTGTAAATAGTTTTGCAACGCGTGACGGATTTGGAAAATTCGATAATAAACGTGCAGAGAGTGATTCAGATTTGATTTTATCCCCTCGGTTGCGAAATTTAAATCCGGCGATTTTTTGCGCAACTGGTTTAAAACACGCAAGATGGAATAGCGCAACTCACCCGTCGCGGCGGCTAAATTATGAATCAAAACATCAACTGATTCCTGGGCGGCGATTTGGCGTAATACCCGGGGAATGTTTCGGCGAATGGAGATGTCGGCATGGGCGTCTTTTAAATAATCGTCCAGGGCGCCGAGGATACGGTCGCCAAATTTTGCTAAAGCGTCACGTGCTTCAACGCGAAATTTCGGTTGCGCAAGAAAATTCAGCAATTCCGGTAAAAATGTGCGATCCAACGTATCGCCGGCGCTGCTGATTGCCGCTTTGACAACCTCGGTTGAGGAATCCTTCAGCAGCGATTTCAGGTAATTGGATGTTTTGGTGGAATCAAGCTTGCTTAATGCCTCCGCTAATATTGCGCGTCCGACATTTGCTTCCTTGCCCCGGCGGGCTAAAAATTCCTTGATAACAGCTTCGTTAATCAGCGCTTTCTCTTGCTCATCGCCATAGCGGGCAATGTATCCAAGTGCTGCCGTTTGAAGATTAAAATCGTTGGATATCAACAGCTCGCGCAGTGTCGCGACGGCACGAATGTTGCCCGGTTTGTGCAGATAATGCAGTGCCTCAATGCGAACATCCGGGCTTTCGTCATTCAACAAATCATCAATTTGCGAGGTAATTCGCACCCCTTTTTGGTTATGCAAAATTTTGAGTGCTTTTACGCGAACCTGGCTGCTTTGGTGACTCAATAATGGACGCACATCTTTAATAAGCGCATTGCTCTCGACATCGGTAAGCATTTCCAACGCATAACTTACCTGCTTCTCGCTGTGGCTGGTTAATGCTTCGATCAAATGACTGACGGTTGACGCGTCCGTGATTTTGAGGGGCAACTGTTCCGGGTCGATCTCACCGCGAACAAGCGCGCCTCGAAACGCATTGACGTATTCTTTGCGAATAGCAAATACGACAAAAATCCAACCAAAAGCCATTGCCGCTAAAATCATGCTAATCTGACTGACCGAAAGCGCGAGTAGTCCGGTGAAAACAAAAAGCACAGCGCCGGCCAGCCCCCGGAACCACCGGTCCAGCAACACATTGACAAAGACCTTCACCCGTTTTTTGACATCCGCCGGAATGGGCAAAAAAAGCAACTCCCGCCCGGTTTTGTCGATGGAATATTTGAAAATATCGCCGGAACCGCGCAGCAACACGCCGGTGAAGATACCCGGCGCGATTGCCATCGCCGCTGCGCCCAGGATTTGGCTAATCGGTAAAAACATGATGGCGCCGCTAACGCCAAAAATCCGCAAAATTTGATAACTCAGAAAAAATTGAATCGTAAAACTTAACAGACTGATCCGGCTGTAATATTTGCCAAAAAAGGCTGTTAGCGCTTCTTTGTTTGGGCTTAAAGCGCCTTCCGGGGTAAATTCGATTTGGGCGACAACTTTTAAAAGATAATCGGAGAAGGTAGCGCCGATCAATGTTAATGCGATAATTGTAATGATCATTAATAAATATTTTGATGATTTTATATCCTGCAAAGCTTCGGACACACGGGGGGCGGTTTCTGTTTTTTGCCGGGATTTTTTTGTCCGCGCATTTTCGGGTGTTTTTCCGGCAATCGTCCAAATCCAATTGATGATAAGTAACGCAATTCCCATAAATGCAACACAAAAATATAGCAGGTTTTCGGTGGAAATGTGGAAATGTTCAATCAACAAATTTGTAATTTCACCCCCAAATGTTGCGCCGAGAATGGCGCCGAGGCTAAATAAAACAAAAATCCGTTTTGCCTGGGTTGCATCGTAGATGCCATTGGCAAGCAGCCAAAATTGCGAGGTTGTCAACACGCCGTAAATGCTCACCCAAATATAAAATGTATAAGCAATCCACGATTGAGGTGGAAGCGCTACCAACCATCGCAAAATCAATAGGTTGCCAATGATAAAAACGATGGTGTAATTAATGAGTTGATTTAATTTTAAGGATCGGCTGATTCGTGAATAAATCGTCGTTACCGGCACGACAACGATAGCAATCGCAATAAAAACCAATGGCAGATTTTTTGCGCCGGACACGGAGAGAAAAATACTATCGCGAGCGGGTTTGAGAAAATAGTAGGTGTCCAAAATCAGAAAAATATTGAGAAACATCAACGTCGAAATGAGTACTTCGCCCTTGCGCAAATCGATGATTGAACAGAACCAGCGTTTAATACGATTCATTCGGAATAGTCCCAAAAGCTTCGCTAATTGACGAAATAGTCTTCACGATTGCAATACTCAAATGCTCAAAATATAACCGTTGTTATCGAGAACGGCTTCGATGGCGTCGCATTCAGTTTAGCGAATATCGCGTTCAAAATCAACTTTTTCTATCGGTTACATCACAATTTCCCACAAAAGGATGTTCCGCGATACGAAGGCTTAAAAAAAGTGAAACCACCCGTTTGCCGGTAAAAACTGCATTTTCAACGCTTGAATGAATTCAGGCGTGAAAACTGTATCGAATAGCGTTTGAGGATTTGGCGCAAGCAATGTCGCGGCGATTACCGCAACATACATCGCGATGGTGGAAGGCAGGTTTTTGGTATCCACAACTTTCAGGGCGGAACCAAAGGAACGTTTGATTTTGTTGTTGGCTAAATCGACGCTGTAAATTTCATCCAATGTCAGGTGAACGAGGTAGCCGAGGATCACAAAAGCGCCGGCAATCCATGAAACCAGGGCAGTGTAGGGGAGGAAATAAAAGAAAAGCGCCGCCGTGCCGATGCCAAAAAACAAGGCCGCGGGTATGGAATGGAAAATTCCCCGGTGGACGGTAAAATGTTTGAAAACGGAATAGCCGCCATAGAAAATCGCGACAAAACAGGCGATCCACACGATAAACATTTCCGCAATCGAAAGATTGACAGAGAGCCAGAGCATGACAAAAAAGGAAACCGCAACCGCGATTAGATTAAAGAAGAGTCTGAGCACGACGGAATTATCGGAATCAATATCCGGCAATAACCCGGCAACGGCGCCGAGGGAGAAATTTTGGATGACCTCTTGCGGGCCGATGATATTTGCGCCATAAAGCGCGGTTGCAGTCATTCCGCTAATGGTCGATGCAACCAGAAGATGTGTATTAAAATTTGCCATATTGTTTCAGTTTTTGTAACAGTCAGCCCACTAAAATACACAAAAAAAGGGTGTAGATTCCATATTACGTGGTTTATGAAAGTAATATGTCACTCCCGGCGTGCCGGGATTTTGAGACTTCAATAAAGCCATTTGCTATAAATTATTGTACCCCCCCGGCGTTCCGGAGCCTGCCCCGGAACGCCGGGGGGTGGCATATTTGGAGATAATAGTTACGTAAAACCGAATCTACACCCATTTTAAATAAAACCTGTGCATAATGCAGGCTAAAATATTCACTAAAAAACTTAGCGAATAGTGATATTTGTGCTTATCTTTTCATGCAATATTAAACCAATCACTCACGTTTAAACGAAGGGATAAAAATGGGTAAACAATTAAGAGCGCGAAAAAAGCGCAAACGCCGCGAACGCTACAATAAACGTAAAAAAGCGGAAGTTAGAAAACTCATTGCCGGGAAAAAGGGACGTTAATCGTTCGTGTTTTATTACACGATCAGGCGAATGGTTTGATAAAGAAAAAATGCCGTGGCGATTTTAAGCGCCTCGGACGGGATATCAAAAGCGCCGTCGTGCAGGCTGGCCTGGGTGCTTTCCGTTCGGACGCCAATTCGCACCATCGCACCGGGAAGCTCCTGGCAGTAGCGGCTAAAATCATCCCCGCCGGGCGTGCGAAATTCGGTGTCCTGCTTAACCGGCATCCAAAAATCCGAGCGGAGATGTTGAATGAGTTGGTTCATTAAATCAATATTGTTAAAAATGGCCGGCGCGCCTTCCGTAAGGCTTAATTTTATCTGGCAGGTGTTGTCTGTTTCCAGGTATCTCAGATAATTGTTAAAACGCTTCAAAAAGATGTCTTTTTTATTTGGATCGCTGAAGCGGAGGGTGCCGGTCAATTTCAGGTCCGTGGGAATGATGTTGTAACCCTGCCCGGCTTCGATTTCCGTAAAAGTCAGCACCACCGGGGAATCGCGTAAATTCAACCCCCGATACACTTTCTGATAGCTATCCTGGATAATGCGGCTGGCAATCCACAATAAATCCGCGGTTTCGTTGGGCCGGGCGGAATGACCGCCGGTGCCGTTCAACTCGATAACAATTTTATCACTTTGCATGTTGACCCATCCGGCGGCCAACCCTAAAGTGCCAAGCGGCAAGCGCGGCTCCATGTGCAAGCCTAACACTGTCTTCACATTTTCCAATGCACCTGCTTTGATCATTTGGGGCGATCCACTCGGTGTCGGTTCTTCCGCCGGTTGAAAAACAATCCGCACATTGTGGGGCAGGGCCGGGCGTAATTTTTGCAGGCCCAGGCCAACCCCGATCATTACGGCGGTGTGTGCGTCATGTCCGCAAGCGTGACAAACGCCCTCGTTTTTGGAGCGATAAGGGACGTCTTTTTTATCCTGAATGGGCAGCGCATCGATGTCAGCGCGCAGCATCACAAACGGCGCGGCCTCGTTAAAGACAAAATCGACGATTAAGCCGGTGTCGAGCGGTTTGCGAATCTCTTCAATGCCGTTCGCTCGCAAAAGGTCTTCGATTTTTTGGGTGGTGCGAAACTCCTGCCAGCTTAACTCGGGATCGCGGTGCAGCGTCTCGCGAAATTCAACAAGCGTGGGAAAAATAGTCGCAACGGTTTCTTTCATATCGTTAATCGTGGGTCGTTTATGTGACATTTCATGCTCCTGTAAAACGGGTTCGGTTTTTTTTTGATTCAGCAACGGTCATATTTATCAAATACTTGCACGCCTGACAATAATAAAATAAATTTAATTATCGAATTTAAAAAGTAACTATTTTGGTATTTGTGTAGCTCTATAAGCATTGGAAGTTCATTCCGCACAATTATACA
>CAYVDX010000178.1:0-7111 GCA_964450485.1 uncultured Calditrichaceae bacterium | reverse complement strand
AAATTTATCAACGAACTGGGCGTAAATTGGAATACCTCGCAAATTGTTTGGGACGCCTACAATCCTCACCCGGATTTTGCCAACTTGCCGCCGGAAATCGTTTTCGTGGGACGGGGAAATAAAAATCAGAATGTGTTCAATGCCAGCTTTAACGCCAGCGCCAAGCTGGAACAGCTTGTATTTATGTTCCCCGGTTATTTGAGCAAGAATGCCAGCGCCAAGGTGGATTTTGAGCCGCTGGTAAAAAGCGGGTTTGTCTCGGCAACCCAGCCCTACGGCCGCATGGTTCAGCGCAGTTTTTTCGGGACGAATCTAAACGTGCGCGGTCTTCCCCATCGCCCCAATGCGGTGGATTATACCCTGGCCGCCCGGGTCGTCAGCATTCCGGATACCGCAAGCAACGATTCCACGGCGGAAAAAATCAATGCCATCGTCATCGCGGATCTCGATTTTATTTCCGAGCAATTTTTTGAAATCCGCAAGCAGGGCATCGGCAATTTGAATTTTGACAATGTGTCCTTCTTTTTAAACTGTATCGATATGCTGGTTGGCGACGAATCGTTTATCGAATTGCGCAATCGCCGGGTGAAACACCGCACCCTGACATCCGTGGAAGATCAGATTCAGGAATTTGTTCAGCAGCGCGCCCGTCAGGAGCAGAAAGCGGAAACCGAAGCGCAAGTCGCGCTTTCCGAGGCACAGCGTCGCTTGAACGAAAAGGTGGATGAAGTCCGCCAGCGCACTGACCTGGATCGCCGCACCAAGGATATCATGGCGCGAAATATCCAGGAAGTGGAGCAACGCCGCTTTGAAGCGCTAAAGGCAAATATCGAAGCGGAAAAAGAAGCCAAAACCGCCGCGGCAAAGGAAGAAATGGAGAGCAAAATTCGCACAATTCAAAGCGGCATCAAAACCGCCGCGGTGCTCATTCCGCCAATTCCGGTGCTGTTGCTGGGCGTCTGGATTTTTATCCGCCGGCGTCGCCGCGAAGCGGAAAGTGTTTCTGAATCCCGAAAAATTACGGTTTAAATGAAATAGCCAAATTTTAGTTTTTAACCTCCTCCCCACCCCCTCTCTCCTAAAGGAGAGGGGAGAATTTGGGAAGAAGTATCAGTATCGTAACTTATTACAAATAAATCTTTTAAGTCCCCTTCTCCTTTCAGGAGCGAGGGATTTAGGGGATGAGGTTATGATTAACCGAAAAGTGATGAATATTTGATATTTACTTTTCTTTTCAGATGAATGAAGGAGCAAAAAAATGAATGAAAAAAAGAAGACATTATATTTTATCGGCGGGGCGATTCTATTGGCGCTTCTGGCTTTTGCCACAACGCCGCGCCGGGCGACGCCAAATGATTTTTTGGACCAGGGGGAAGAATTTTTCCCGGAATTTCAAGACCCCAACAGCGCGGCTTCGCTGGAAGTGGTCAGCTTTAATGAAGAAACCGGCGAGGCGGTTCCCTTTAAAGTTGTCTTTGAAGACGGCAAGTGGAGCATTCCCTCCCATTACAATTACCCGGCGGATGGCAAGGATCAATTAGCCAAGGTCGCCGCCGGCGTTATCGGGATTAAAAAAGATGATTTTCGCAGCGACAACGTTGCCGATCACGAAGCGCTGGGCGTGATTGACCCGCTGGATGAAAGCGCCGCCTCGCTGACCGGCCGGGGCACTCGCGTGACCATCCGGGGCGAAAATGAAAAGCTGTTGGCGGATTTTATCATTGGCAAAAAAGTGGAAGGCGCCAAGGGATATCGCTTTGTGCGCATTCCCGACCAAAAGCGCGTCTATGCGTCCAAAATGGATATTCCCCTGACCACCAAATTCAGCGATTGGATTGAATCGGATTTGCTCAAGGTTGAAAAAAATGACATTACCCAAATTACCCTGAAAGATTATTCAATCAACGAGCGCAGCGGGATTGTTAACCAGCGGGATGTTGTCGTATTGACAAAGGATGGCAGCCAGTGGAAAATGAATCGAATGCGCTCGAACCAGGAAGTGAACAAAAGCAAAGCCGATGGTCTGCTGAAAGCGCTCGATGAATTGACCATCGTGGGCGTTCGCCCCAAGCCAAAGGGATTGTCAAGCAATTTACGGAAAGCCGGCGACGCCATGGAAATTTCCCAGGGAGATTACCTCTCGCTGCAAAGCAAGGGATATTTTTTCGCGAAAGATGGACAAATGCTGTCAAATGAAGGGGAACTGCAGGTCAAAACCAGCGACGGCGTGATTTACACCCGGGGCTTTGGCGAAATTGCTTACGGCAGCGGCACGGAAGTAAGCGCGGGAGCGACGGATCCGGAGAAAGTGGATAAAAACGTCGCGGAAAATCGCTACCTGTTTATCACCACGGCATTTGACGGCAGTGAATTTAAAGAACCCCGAAAGCCGAAAAACACGGATTTTCAGAATAAGGCGGACAGCCTGTGGAGCGACGCGGATAAGCAGAATAAAAATTTGTTCGACGCGCATAAAGCCTGGGAAGAAAAGATCGAAAAAGGCAAAAATTTGTCCGCTGAATTGAATGATCGTTTTGCCGATTGGTATTACGTTATCAGCGACGCCAGCTTTAAAAAACTGCATTTGAAGCGCAAAGATCTGGTTCAGCTGAAAAAGAAAAGTTAGCGCGCGCCGCTTGAATGCCCCCGCCGAACCTGGAAATCCGCCGTTTCGCGAAACGTGATGCGTGATTCGTAATTCGCTTGAAAACAGTCGTTTGTGAATTGCGTTTCTCGCCTCACGTTTTTTTTTTAGGGCGGGACTGCTGATATTGGAGAAAAATAAAATTTTCATGCCATAAAATTTGAATTTGTCGAAATCCTGAGTAAATTCCCTCAATGTCTGACAAATTTTGCCGCGAGGGACAAAATGAAACACCCTTTTTATAAATTTTTGAAACAACAAATTGCCGGGAAAAGTGGGGAAATTGTGCAATTTCAAAAACTTTTAAGCTTCGGTTTATTAACGATTTGTGTGTTTGCTTTATTGTCGTTCGGCAACCTTGCGGCGCAGGCGCGCTACAACGGCGTTTGGCACGCCGGCGATAGCGACAACAAGATTTGGGTCAATGCGCCCTGGCAATCATTTGAAGACAAACGCGCGGAACTCAGCGCGCAAGGGTATCGGCTTGTGGACATTGAAATAAAAATTGCAGCGGGTGAACGGCGTTATTCCGGGCTGTGGCATCGCGGCGGCGGCGGGGAAAAACTGTGGATCGACGGCGACATCGGCTCGTTTCAAACCCGCTGGGATGAATGGACCGCCCAGGGGCTGAATATCGTGGATTTGGAAATAAAACACGGGCGAAACGGGCTGCGATTTACCGGCGTGTGGCGCGAGGGAAACCTGGTGCAAAAGATGGTTTATGACGCGGATTGGGAAGCGTTCAAACGCGCGAAAAACCAGTACGCCGGGCAAGGCCTGGCGCTGGTTGATATTGAAACGTATGTCGAAAATCGCCAACGAAAATATGCCGGCATTTTTCAAACGTCCACGGAAGATGCGATCATTATGAACGATATTGACCCGGGCAGTTACCAAAGCCTGACCGATGGCTTGTTGAGTAATGGCTATGCGCTGGTTGACATGGAGCCATATCTCTCAAAGGGCGCGGCAAGGATTTTGTGCCTTTTTCATAAACAAAATGCGCGGCAGCGTTTATTGACGAATACGCCCTGGAGCGGTTTTTTGAAAACGTGGCGCAGCATGTTGCAGGATGGATTTCGCCTGGACGATCTGGAATACGCCCCGGCGGTCCGGGGGCGAAGAATCGCTGAAACGCCCCGCCGATCCAAAAAGGATCGCACCGGCGCTTCCCTTCCGCCGCGAAAATCAACGCCGGTTGATGACACCGATGACTTTATCATCGAGCCGCTGGATCGTGGGGCTGCGCAAACAAAGCCGTCGCCGCGGCCCTCCCGCGATGACCCGGGAATCGGCAGCAGTCCCACCCCCGAGCCATCCGGAGACTTTTTCCAAACGCCGCCTGCTAAAAAAGCGCCGGAAAACAATACCGCCGAAGCGCCGCCCGGCCCCGCGGAATACGGCAAAGCCTCGTTTTATGCGGATAAATTCCAGGGCCGGCGAACCGCCAGCGGCGAACCGTATGATAAAGACAAATTAACCGCCGCGCATCGCACCCATCCCTTCGGCACAAAGCTGCGTGTGACAAATCTGGCAAACAAAAAAAGCGTCATCGTCCGTGTGAACGATCGCGGACCGCATATCAAAAGCCGGGTCGTGGATTTGTCGCGCGAAGCTGCCCGGAGAATTGACGGCATCCGGATGGGCATTTTTGACGTGAAAGTTGAAGTTGTGAAGTGAACTGCTTTTAGTTTTTTTTCAAAAATCTGAAATTAGTATTTGACTTTTTGTGCATTTCCATTATCTTAAAAGAACTGCTGATTTTAGCAACGTTCTCATTCACCGTTCGATTTAGAAAACCATCACTTTTTATTCTGAAAAAAACGGTCCCAAGATTACAGAAAATAGGTTTATGGAGGAAAGCGAATGCAATCGGAAAGCGTGAAATGCCCTTACTGCGGTGTTGCCGTTCCGGAAAGTGACATGGACGTAACCATCAGCGATTCAATTTGTCGAATTTGCAAAAATGAATTTCACGTTATGAAAAAAGTCGTTCGGGGCAGATTTGTCACCGTGTTCGTGCCCCGGAATGAATCGGAACACCTGGTTGCCCAATCCATCCTGAAAAGTGAGAATATTGATTTTTTTTCAAAAAATTTTACCGTGCAGAACCTTTTTGGCGCCGGCCAAATTGGCGTCGGGTTTAACATCGTTACCGGCCCGGTTCAAATTCAGGTGCCGGAGGAGAATGCCCGGGAAGCACGCGCGCTTTTGAAAAACTATTTTTCAGGACGCCCTTTGGCGGATAAGGATTTTGGTTTCGGAGAGCCTGATGAAGACGCCTTCAGCTTTCAAAAACAGGTTGACAAAATGGTCAACCGGGCAATGATTTTTTGCGTTTTCTGGTTTGGCGGTATCGGGGCCAGTATCGCTATTTATTATGCGCTGAAAGCCTTGCGAATGATTGAGGATTCCAATGAAAAAACGCAGGGGAAGTGGCGCGCCTTCTTTGCGTTAGTATTTGCCAGCCTTGAAGTGATCATCTCGCCCTATCTATGGATGGAAATTTTATACGATTTGAACGTTTTTTAACACTGGCATAACAAGCGAAACAAAGTAAATTTTACTTTTCACTTTTCACTTTTCACTTTTTATTTTCCTGCTCACTTCTCCCTTGATCCGCCGCAACATGACGCCCAACCCCTGAATTCTGCGCATTCCCAAGGCATTTGCCAGGCCGCTGCGTTGCAAAATATCTGCCGGTGCATCAAGCACCGTTTGCGGCGATTACCCGTTAAACGCATCCAGCAGCATGGAAATAAATCCCCGAACGGTGGGGGATTCTCGAGGAACATCGGCAAAAACATGCACTTTTCCATCGACAATTTCCACCCAAAGGGAAACCGGCGTCATGCACTCGTGTACGCGATGTGATTCTTTTTCCCCGGCACTCTGATATTTTTTACGGAAGCGGCGGCAACTTCTCCGAATAATCCAACGGCATCTCCAGCCTGTATTCATTATCCAGGCTTTGCAGCATTTCGATCATTTCATTAATTTTGCTCATCGCCAACAGCGCTCACGGGTTTTATTTTACAAACTGTTTAACCCCAACTTTTGCGTATCTCATTTGTTTTTGCTACAATATAGCGTGTGAAAACAAAAATCCGAAGGGCAAAATCATGCCGTTACTCAGAAAATTTTTTCTCGTTTTGGGAAGCTTAGCGGGCATTTTGGCGCTTTATTTGTTGTTCTGGCCGGTCGGGATTGATCCGGCCGCCTGGCATCCGCCGGAAGCGCCGCCGTTGACCGGCGTCTATGCGATCAACGACGGTTTAGCGGCCGTTAAACGAATAGAAATTGCCAATGGAAATGGCCCGGAAGATGTGGCGGTTGATTCCCTGGGGAGAATTTACGGCGGTTTGCAAAATGGCAAAATTATCCGGTTTCAAGCCGACGGCGGCGGCGAAGAAATATTTGCGGACACCAAAGGCCGCCCGCTGGGATTGCATTTTGACCGGCAGGGGAACCTGATCGTTGCTGATGGAAAAAAAGGTCTGCTTTCCATCAACCCGGCCGGGGAAATCACTGTGTTGAGCACCGGCGTCAACGGCGTTCCCTTCGGCTTTACCGATGACGTGGACATCGCCGAAAACGGCGTTATTTTTTTTTCGGATGCGTCCTGGAAATTCTCCCAGGAAGGGTATCAAATGGATGCGCTGGAACATCGTCCCAACGGACGGTTATTGGCTTACGATCCGGCGGCGAAAAAAACCACGGTATTGCTGGATAGCCTTTACTTTGCCAACGGCGTCGCGGTCAGTCCGGATCAAACGTTTGTGCTGGTGAACGAAACCTGGGAATATCGCATTCGACGCTACTGGCTGCGCGGCGAAAAGGCCGGCGCCAGCGACATTTTTATCGCAAATTTGCCAGGCTTCCCGGACGGCGTTTCCTGCAATGGCAAAGATACCTTTTGGGCGGCGTTGGCCTCGCCGCGGCAAAAAATTGTCGATGCGTTGGCGGAACATCCTTTTTTACGAAAAATTGTGGCGCGACTGCCAAAAGTTGTGCAGCCGGACGCGCTGCGCTACGGATTTTTGCTGGGATTGGATGTGAACGGAAACGTCAAATTCAATTTACAAAGCCCCTCCGGAAAACCCTTTGCCGTCGTCACCAGCGTTCAGCAGGAAGGCGATGTGCTTTATTTGGGGAGTCTGTTTGAAAAAGCCATCGGAAAATTAGCGGTTCCGCGTTAAGACGATATTTGAGAAAAACATAACACACTATTCCGGCGGACGGGTCTCGATCCGCCGCTACCCAAAAAGATGCCCTGTAGGGAACGGTCGCGATTGTTCCGCGTCCGGCTATTGCCGCCGGTATTTTTTTTTTACTGGAAATCGCCTAAAAAGGCAGTTGATATGATCGAAAAGAATATTGTCAATTTCAAAAGGGAATTCGGCTGGCTGGAAACAGCCGCCGGGGATGCGGGGATTCACGGGATTAATTTTACGGAGGACCGGCCGG
>CAYVDX010000177.1:1622-7138 GCA_964450485.1 uncultured Calditrichaceae bacterium | reverse complement strand
ATGACGCGGTGTTAATTTCGACGGATCACTCCGCTTATGATTGGGATTTTATCGTTGAACATGCCAAGGTGATTATTGATACCCGCAATGCGACCGTGAATGTAAAAAATCACCGGGACAAAATATATAAAGCGTGATCCAGTCATTTTATGTTTGAAATTTTCGAGGCGGTCTGTAGATGACCGCCTTTTTTTATGAAAAATATTGCTTGTTTGTGAACAGCATTCCCCTAAATTTCGTAAACATAGTGTAGAAAAAGTAAACGTAATTGTTTGAAAAACAATAAAAAGCCTTTCCATGCGGAAAAGAAAAATTTTCCTGAAATTCATCATCATTTTTTTCGTGATTTGTCCGGTTGCAATAACCGTGCTCTACCGTTATACCACGGTTGTGGATGCTTCGGTGCTCAGGTTGATCAACCATTTTGTAAAAGAGCAAGCTGTCCGGGTTAATTTCCAGCGGCTTTCCGGCAATTTAATTGGCGACGTCCGCATCGATAATTTATCAATCATTTCAGACACAGACACACTCTCCAGCAGCCGGGTTGAACTTGATTACTCGCTGCTTGATATTCTTCGTAAGCGATTTATTATTAACAAATTAACCTTTCTGCATCTTTCGGCAACGGTCGATTTAGAATCGAACAACGCCGCGCCGCCGGATACTGCTGGCCTAATTTTGGATTCACTTATTGCGCGGTACAACATGGATCATTATCCGATAATTTCCGTTGATCGCCTTGAAATTCAAAACGGAAAAATTCGGCTGCGAAAAAAAAGTGGGGATGAGCACATTGATCAAATAAATTTCGCGTTGCAAGTCTATTTATCGCCGCAGAAAATCAATGTGCAGCCGGAGAAGATCAGCGCGCGCTGGCAAAATCGCGACATTGTTTTGGATAATTTAACCTTTGACCTTCACGGGAATACAAGGCAATTATCATTGAATGACATTGATTTACAGTTGTCCGGACTGACGTTGCGAGGCCGCGGAGAAGTAACGGTTCGCCCGGATTTATTTTTTGACTTCAATTTAGACACGACAGCAATCGACATCGCCAGGGTTAAAAAATTTTTGCCGGAAATTCCCGTAAGCGATGGCAGGGTCAAAATCTCTGCTGAAATTTCCGGGAAGCCGGATGATTTTACCGGAAGTGTTTTGGCGTCGGGGCGGTTTGATCAACTTGAGCTGGGTCATCTTACTGCAAAAATTCGGCAAAAAAGCAGGGAAATACGCATCACCGGATTTGAAATGGATACCAATTTCGGTCGTTTGAAAGGAGCGGCCCTGTTTTCAAAATTTCGGCGAAAACGCGTCATAGGGCGCTTTTCCGGCGTCAATTTGCAAACCGCTCATTTCATGGAAATCCCCACGAATCTCAACGGGCGGTTCAACATCGCATTTGACAATTATGACTTTCCAGCGTTTACCGGCCGGGGAACGCTTGGGCTGAACGCAAGTACCATCGGCGAGGCCCGCGTTGACACGGTGTTGCTAAAGTTAGCCGCGGTCCGGGGAAATTGGGTGCTGGAAAAGCCCTCGCACATCTCCATCGGAAAAAACTCCCGCTTTGATGCGTCCGGGAGTTTGTCAAACGAGAACGTTTTGGATGTTCAACTCATCACCGAGGACAATGATCTTGGGGAAATGGCCGGGCAACTTGGGCTGGACGGCTTGGGCGGCATTGGCAGTCTTACCCTGAATTTAAACGGTCCCCTGGACGATCCGTCATTAGTGGGCAGCGTGCTCATTGATAGTTTAAGCTATGATAATACAGTCGTTTATGGCATTGACGGCGGCGTGGATGTGAGTAATATTGTCAAAAATCGTCAGGGACATTTTAATCTTGAATTGGCTACCGGCTATGTCGGCGATGTGTTTCTTACCAGCGGCGAAATTCAGTTGCTTTTTGACGGAAATCGTATCACCCTCGAACCGTTTCAGTTTTTCAGCGAAGAAAATTCCATCCAAAGCGCCGGTTATCTGGATTTGAAAGATTCGTTACTTTCGCTATCCCTGTCAGATTTTCGCCTGGAATATGAAAATTATCTGATTCGAAATGATGAACCGATTCAGCTTCGCTTGCAAAATAATAACAAGCTGCAAGTGGATAATTTTTCACTGATTGCCGCGGATTCCGGGCGCATGGATATTGCCGGAAAAATTTTTCTGAATGAAGGCGACAGCGAGTTAAATCTCCGCCTGCAAAATATTCTGCTCGATCCCTTCAACCAGTATTTGTATTGGAAACACCGGTTGACCGGGTTTGTCGAAGCGGAAATGGATTTGTATGGCGAAATTTCAAACCCGGAAATCGACCTTTCGCTATCGATGAATGAATTGAAAATTGATGAAAACGAAATCGGTACGGCAATAGGCGATTTTAGCATCGCAGACCGTCAGTTGGCGGTGAATGTGTTGAGCTTTGAGGGAAAAGACGGATCCTATTTTGACATCAACGGCAGCGTCGATATAAACCTCGGCGAAGCGGGAAAGACCAGCGAAATTAAGTTGAACGAGGATATTCCGCTGGATTTGAACATTGTTTATGGCGATTTGCAATTGGGGAATTATGATTTTTTATACCCGACGACCTATCCCATTCAGGGGCAGGTCACCGGGCGGTTGGACTTGTCCGGGAGTTGGCAAAATCCCCGCGGCGAGTTAAGCCTGGAAG
Source organism: uncultured Calditrichaceae bacterium (assembly GCA_964450485.1). Lineage (GTDB taxonomy): Bacteria > Calditrichota > Calditrichia > RBG-13-44-9 > J075 > JACKAQ01. Next base: position 4,461 of record CAYVDX010000177.1, on the reverse strand, counting down.
GGAAAAATCTGCTTTTTGCCGATTATGGATTGCCGCGGGTGAAGCTGAGTAGTCAGCTCCAAAAAGATAAGATGATCCTGCTGGATAGCGAGGTTAATTTTTTAAATACAGACGTCAAAATTCACGGCGAAAAAAATATTCGCTGGAATCCTGATCACCCGGACAGCTTGTTCGCGGATAAATATTTTGAGTTATATGCTGAAATAAATGAAGATAGCGTCAATTTTTTAAACGCGGTAAATCCGAATCTAGAGCGACTGATCGGCGATATCCGGGTAAAAGCACGCTTGGTTGGCGATTATGATCGACCCGAGATCAAACAATTGGACGTCGAAATTGGAGACGGCGCGCTGTATCTTTCAAAGTTGGAAAATGGAATTAAAAAAGTAAATGCTTCCGCGCACATGGAAGATCATCGTTTGATCATCGATAAATTGACCGCTCGGTCGCCAAGGCAGAATGGGGGCGGAAATTTTTTGAGCAAATGGTTCCGTGCCTTGAAATCGCTCGTTTTTAGAACCTCGGAGCATGGTGAAATTGTGGCAAGCGGGTATGTGGATTTGGAAGATGTTTTTCGTCCCCGGGTAAATATGGCGGTTGAACTGGATAATGCTTATTTTAACTATTTTCTGGAAAATACCGAGGTCATTGTTAAATCTAAAAATATCACCGTTACCGGGCGGGACACCATTTTAGTAGCCGGGGACGCCGTGATTAGCGAAGGTGATATTGAACTGGATTTTGTTGAGTCTGAGAAAAACCTGTTGTTTGAAACGACCATCCGGGAAGATCCGCCGTTTGTGATATATAATCTTAACCTGGATATTTTGCCAAATTTTCATGTGCGAAGTTTTGAAACGTTGAATTCATTCGATCTCAAATTATCGGGGAATTTGCGGGTTATTTCGGAGCCGCGTTCGGAATTGGAGATGTACGGCACTTTGGAAACCAGCGGTGTCTATTTTATCCAGGGGGAAGATTTTCAAATTGAAAGCGGGCAAATTAATTTTATAAATCCCAAGGAACTGCCAGAAATAAACCTTACCGCCAGAACACAAAAACGGGACCAGGTTAACAACGAGGAACTGGTTTTTTTGCTAAAAGTGCATGGCAAAATCGACGCGCCGGAAAAAGACATTATCGTGCAGGACGCCCAGGGAAATACACTGCAATACGATGTCAAGGACCAGTTAGCGTTGCTGCTGTTCGGGATGCGTTTTGATCAACTGAGTCGGAGCAGCGCCGACCAATTGCTGTTGGAACGCGGCGAACAAGTGCTCACCCAGGCGGTGATTTCAACGATTGAAAGAGAAGCCCGGGGCGTGACCGGTTTGGACGAAATTCGCCTGGAATCGCAGGATAGCTTTTTTAAAAACCGGCTCAATCAACCCTCGACCTTGGCGTTGGGGAAGTATTTGACTCCGAATTTGTACCTGGAGTATCGTTCGCAATTAGCTTCCACCGGCCTGGGAAATGTGCCGGCGCCAAGCCTTTCCTGGGAAGCGGGAAACCAGATTTATTTGCAATACCGACTAAACCGGCATTGGTCGTTTTCGTCATTTTATCAAAAAACATTGGAAGGGGATGACAAGGTTCAATTTGACATCAATTGGCGGATTGGCTTCTGATTTTCTGCTGTGTTGCTGCCTGGCAGCGGTGCTAGCATTTAGCGGAAAGCTGTTTGCCGAATCCAAGCTTAAAGTCGCCAAAATTGAAATCATCGGAAACGATGCTTTTAGCACGGGTGAATTAAAGGCGATTTTAAAATCCGCCGAAAAGAAAACGTTCAATGCCCGCTATTTGCGCCTGGATCGTATTTTGCTCACCAATTATTACACATTGCGAGGATTTCTCAATGTCTTTGTATCCGGTGATTTTCGCAAGGAAGGCGATAAAATCTTTATCAAATATGCAGTCACCGAGGGGCGTCGATATTACTTAAAGGCGATTAACATTTCCAGACAAACCCTTTTCAGCGGTGAAGCGCTGCGTTCCCAATTTTTGACCCAGCCCGGCGAGCCGTTCCAGCGAAGCGTGATCGAAGCCGGTTTGAACAGCATTGAAAATTTATATGCCAACAATGGCAAACCCTACGTTACCTTTTCCGTAAAAAAGAAAATCGCGGATGATTCGCTGATCACGGTGAATATTCGTATTGATGAAGGCGCCTCGGTGACGATTGCAGACATTCAATACGAAGGATTAAAGCTGGTAAAATCTTTTTTGATTCGCCGGGAATTGGTCATCAAAAAAAAGGAACTGTTTTCCCGCGAAAAAATACAGGCATCCCAGCGAAATATTTACAGTACCGGCTTATTTCAATTTGTTAATTACCGGGTTGAACCCATTGCCGATGATGCATCCCGTGCGGTTTTGGTTTGGAACGTTGTGGAAAAAAAGCCTGTTTGGCTGGGGTTTCGGTTTGGGGTCGGACATAAAAGCGGAGATATCAGTGGAAATATTACCACCTTTGACTTTACCGCTGAAGCCGGACACCGCAACATTGCCGGAACTGCCCGTAGTTTTTCCATGAAAGTCGTTCCTTCGTTGCTCTATGGAAGGGAAACCGTAGATTCGCCGCGTCGCTGGATCAATCCCCGCAATGAATACACATTCACATACATTGAACCGTGGGTATTAAGCACCCGCACACCCGGCATTTTCCGGCTTTCCTGGATACGGGAGAGCGAACCGGTGGCAGTCGTTCCTTACACATCCCTGGAGTCGTCGTTCAATTTAAGCCACCGGTTTGCCAACAGGTTTTGGTCGTATAGCATGGGCGTTTCCTTGCAGCGTGTGAAGCTGCGGCAAAACAATATGGCGGTTAATGATACCACCC
>CAYVDX010000177.1:0-1612 GCA_964450485.1 uncultured Calditrichaceae bacterium | reverse complement strand
AATGTCAACCAGGCCATCCAACAAATTTCCGGTGGAAAAGACCTGATTTACGCATTTACAGTTATTCCCCTGAAAGATAAACGCGACAATGTGCTCGTGCCGCAGCGCGGTTCGTTGACCGAATTTTTCAATAAATTTGCCTATTCGCGGAGCCGTCCCATCATCGCGAACAGGTTGCGGGATACCCTGGTAACAAACATTTTTTATAAATTCAACGCGCAGTGGAATCGCTACCAGGGATTTGCGCTGAATAAAAAGTGGGTGTTGGCCACGCGTTTGCGCGGTGCGGGTATTATTGAATTTGGTAAACCCAAGCCGATTGAGTTTTTTCCGGCGACTGAGCGATTTTATTTAGGCGGGTCGAACACGATTCGCGGCTATGCTGAACAACGCATTGGAAGAATCACCCAATTTACAGATAGCAGCGGCGACACGTTGGAAATACCGGTCGGGGGAAAATATGTTGTTTTAGGAAACATCGAGTTGCGAATACCGTTATTTTGGTTGTTTCAAACAGAGGTGTTTGTGGATGCCGGCAATCTTTTTGAAGAAAAAGATGATTTAAAGCATTTTTCACTAAAAGTTAGCTCGGGCGTGGGTTTAGCGGTGATCACGCCATTCGGCCCGATTCGTTTTGACTATGGGTTCAAGTTGTTCCGGGACGATAACGAATCGAAAGGGAACTTTCACATCGGCATCTCCTTTGCTTCTTAGATTTGAAAGAAGTGCTGGTTTCCTTATATTTCTCAGAACGGCATAAACGTCAGCTTAAATACAGTTTATTTGTAAACTGTAATATTATCTTTAAACGGTTATACGCCAAAGCTTGGCAAACAGGATAATCAATTTTATTGACAGATTAAATTTGGAGAGGTTATGTATAATCAGGAATCAAAAAAATATGCTGTGATTTTGGGGTGCAGCAGTGGATTTGGCGGGGCAACATCCATTCGTTTGGCAAAAGAAGGGTATGATATTTTTGGCGTGCACCTCGATCGACGCGCCACAATGCCGCAGGTAGCGGCAGTGATCGCAAAAATTGAGTCCTTTGGCGGTAACGCCCATTTTTATAACGCCAATGCCGCGGATGAACAAAAAATAAAAGAAATATCTGACGATATTCGCGAAAAAATTCCCGCCGGAAAACATGTAAATGTCATGCTGCACAGTCTTGCCTTCGGCACGCTAAAAAGATTTATAGATGACCCGGAAAAAGCGCTGACGCGAACTAACATGAACATGACCCTGGAAGTAATGGCGCATACACTTGTATATTGGACACAAGCAATGTACTGGCGTGATTTATTGGGTCACGGATCACGAATATATGCAATGACCAGCCATGGCAGCGATAAAGCCGTGTCATACTATGGCGCGGTTTCCGCGGCGAAAGCGGCGTTGGAAGCGCATGTACGACAACTGGCATTGGAATTGGGTAAAGTCGGCGCAACCGTCAATGCCATTCGGGCCGGCGTTACCGTCACGCCGGCGTTGGAAAAAATCCCCGGCAGCGATGTAATGATAAAAACCGCCCTGGCGAGAAATCCCGCGGGAAGATTAACGACCCCGGAAGATATTGCCAATGCCATCGTCGCGCTTTCCGGCATGGATG
>CAYVDX010000176.1:0-7139 GCA_964450485.1 uncultured Calditrichaceae bacterium | reverse complement strand
CATTATACCCTTCTTCCTCCAACTCTACTTCGTAAAGCATCCTTTGCGCTGCATCATCCTCCACAATTAATACTTTTTTCATGGCACACCTCGCGGTTTGGAAATTATTGGTTGCGGAAGATTTCAGATCGCCGGGGTTACATCGTATAACACGTTTGGCGCCCCAAATCCCCGGATATTTCAAATACCAATATTCTCCCTGTCGCCCATGAAAATTATACGCCGGGATCAGGTGATCGGTTCTTGAATAACCAATATAATCGCCCCTTTTTCCGAGCTGGTTCCGTCGTGCGCATTCCCTGCCGGAATAGACCGATAAGCCCCCGGGCCATAGACGACGCCTTCATCACTGTAAGACCCTTCCAACACAAAATGTTGTTCATTCATTGAAAAAACGTGTGGCTCTCCTTTAAATCCGTCCGGCAATTTGATCAGGTAGGTTTTGTGCTTTCCATCTTCCCTGAGCGGTTTTACCTTTGTCCCGGCCGGGTATCCCGGCATTTCCCGCCATTTTGCTTCGCGAAAATTAAGAGATATTTCCTGCATTTTAAAGCTCCTTATGTCCTTTTTAGAATTTTCATGCCTGCGCTGTGGTCATATTATTTTGAATTTTGTCCAGCAAACTGTGTCGCGCTTGTTGCGCGTCCATGACCGCGATGGCCGTCATGGAAACCACGTCGATTTCATCAAAACCGCCGATTTGCAGCAAATGAACCGGTTTTCTTGTGCCCATTAAAATCGGACCGATTACCTCCGCCTTACCGAGGTGTTTGACCAGTTTATAGGCGGCATTTCCTGCTTCCAAATTCGGAAAAATCAGCACATTCGCACCGCCTTTTCCCGCCAATTCGCTAAAGGGAAAAACCGCGTCTAAAATTTCCGGCGCAACGGCGGTATCGGCCTGCATTTCTCCATCAATCAAAATATCCGGACCGCGTTGCTTGACCATTTCGACAGCTTGCCGCACTTTCTTGGTGAGCGGATGGCGCGAACTTCCAAAATTGGAGAATGAAATCATGGCCAGGCGTGGCTCCACCCCAAACCGGCGAACTTCGTTGGCGCTCAAAATGGCAATTTCCGCTAAATCCTCGGCGCTGGGTTCGATGTTTACGGTGGCGTCGGCAAAGAAATAAACCTTATCCTTTAAAATCATAATATAAAGCCCGGCCACTTTGCGAACGCCCGGTCGGACACCGATGATTTGCAACGCCGGACGGATCACATCCGAATAATTGCTGGTTAATCCGGCGACCAGACCGTCCGCCTCGCCCTGGTTCACCATCATTGTTCCGAAATATCCCGGGCGGCGAATGAGCCGCATCGCTTCCTGGCGAACCATGCCTTTTCGCTTGCGAATTTCATAGAGACTGTCGCCGTATTTTGCCAAATTTTGTGACTTATGCGGATTGACAATTTCAATTTTATTAAAAATATTCAGATGCAAATGTTCCAACTTTGCCGCAATCGTTGCCGGATCGCCCAACAAAACGGGAAACGCCATGTGTTCATCAACAATAATTTCGCTGGCTTTTAAAATGGCCTCATTTTCGCCTTCCGGGAAGACAATGCGCTTGGGCATTTTTTTGGCTTTGTTGATAAAAACCCGCATGACCTGCCGGGAAAGTCCCAGGCGCTCTTCCAGTTTTTCTTTGTATTTGTCAATGTCAATTTGCATACGCGCCACGCCGGTTTCCATTGCGGCTTTGGCGACTGCCGAGGCTTCCCAAATCAACACCCGGGGATCAAAGGGATTGGGAATGATGTAATCGGGACCGAATTCCATGTGCGAAAGCCCGTATGCCTTGATCACGGAATAGGGCACCGGTTCCTTGGTCAACGCCGCCAGCGCCTTCGCGGCGGCCACTTTCATCGGCTCATTAATTTGCCGTGCGCGCACATCCAGCGCCCCCCGGAAAATGAACGGAAATCCCAGCACATTGTTAATCTGATTGGGAAAATCGCTGCGCCCGGTGGCAATGATGACGTCTTCCCTGGCCGCTTTGGCTTCATCGTAGGTGATCTCCGGGTCCGGGTTTGCCAATGCAAAAATCACCGGGTTATCCGCCATTGAGCGCACCATTTTCCGGGTCAGTAAATTTCCGATCGAAAGCCCTAAAAATAGATCCGCACCGGTGAGCGCTTCCGCTAAGCTGACGTCTCCGCTCTCCGCCGCAAATTGCGCTTTGTAGGGATTCATTCCCTTTTTTCGCCCTTTGTAAATAATGCCTTTGCTGTCAAACATGAAGACATTTTCCCGGCGCGCGCCCAATGAAACATAAAAATTTGCACAGGCAATCGCCGCGGCCCCTGCCCCGCTTACGACAATTTTGAGTTCAGCGATATTTTTACCGGTAATTTCCATGGCATTTAACAAACCCGCGCCGGAAATGATCGCGGTGCCGTGCTGGTCATCGTGAAACACCGGAATATCCATCTGTTTTTTGAGTTCTTCCTCGATGTAAAAACATTCCGGCGCTTTAATATCCTCCAGGTTGATCCCGCCAAATGTGGGTTCCAATAATTTCACCGTGCGAATAATTTCATCGGGATCATGGGTATTCAGTTCCAAATCAAACACGTCAATATCCGCAAAGCGTTTGAACAAAACGCCCTTTCCTTCCATCACCGGTTTGCCCGCGCCCGGACCGATGTCGCCCAATCCCAGCACCGCCGTGCCGTTGCTGACCACGCCGACCAGGTTGCCTTTGGCGGTATAGGCATATATGTCATCCGGGTTTTTCTCGATTTCCCGGCAGGGTTCGGCAACGCCCGGCGTGTACGCCAGCGACAAATCCCGCTGCGTCATGCACGGTTTTGTGGTTGCCACCTCAATTTTCCCGGGGCGTCCTTCTTTGTGATAGGTCAATGCTTCTTCTTTATAATTCATCGCTGACTCCTTACTTATTTCATGTTCGGTTTTTCTTCCGCTTGCTGTCGCATGATCGGTTTTATATCTAAAATCGGGGTGTTATTCAGCAAATCGACATTTTGAATGTAAAGCATGCGACCCTCTACGCGAAGCAGCTTCACCACGGAAATGCCAATCGGGTTTGGACGACGCGGCGATCGGGTGGCAAAAACACCGCGCGAGGAATTTGACCCGTCGCGCTCCGTTACCATCAATTCAAAATTTCGGGATAAATTCAGGTAGCTGATCAAAACGATTTGTGAGAATCTCTCGATCCCTGCCAAGCCTTGCAAAAACCGCGGAAAAATCTCAACAGAAGATTCACTGTCGTTGATTTTGGATGGTTGGCGCGGCGTTTCATGGAGGTTTTGATAGGGAGAATGCACGAAACCAATGGGGGAAAACCGAATGCTTTCCGAAGCTTCGCCTTTACTTAAAAAGAGGTAAGCAAGGTCAATTTTTTTACTGATTTCAATAAGCATCTTTTCCATCGATACAACGCTTTCAGTAAACGCGTTTTGTCGCCGCCCCATGATGTTTGCGGGCGATATGATCAAACCCACATTCAATTTTATCGATGAAAAATGAAGAATTAGTGAAGATTCAGCCGAATAGAAAATTTATTTTCGGTTGCGGAAAAAAGAAGGCTAACAAACAGGTTTACGGGAAGCAAACGCTTCAAAATTGCACGGCAAGTCCGGCCGAGGCGCCATTCAGATATGGATGAAAGGAGAATTTGTCGGGCTTATTATGTTGATGATTAACCAATGAATTGCTCACCCAATAGCCGAGGGTTGCACCAACTATCACATCAGCGCCCCAATGGCTGCGGCTGTCCATTCGCTGGAGCGCCACGGATGTTGCCAGTGTATATGCCGGTAATGTTACCCACCATTTCGGGTATTGTTTTGCAATGACGGACATCATCGAAAATATTGCCGAGGTATGCCCGGAAGGCATGGCGCGAAAATCATCCGAACGGTTGAATTTGAAGAAATTAAAATCTGAAGCGCCGCGATTGGTGTACGGGCGCGCTCTGCCAACAATCTCTTTTAGAGATATTGTAAATATTTGGGTGATCACAACCGATTCAACCATCAAACGGGTCGTTTCCAGTAATTTTTGATTTTTAAAGGCAAAACCGGTGGTTAACATTGCGCCGGTAAGCCCGGCAAAAAAATAGGGCGGGCCTGCCTGATCGTAAAGGTCGCCAATTTCTGCTAAACCGTCCGCCGGTTGCAGCGCGAGATGATCGTCTTCCCGTCCAAACTCTTCGTCGATCCGGCTGTCCAATTCCGCGATGAAAAGCGTTGTGATCGCCGATAGCGCCGCCAGTTGTATCCCGCCTTTTTTTGACATTTTAAATGGCGATGAAAACACGTGCAAAAAATCATCGCTTACCGTTTTAAGCAGGGACGGAGAACCGCTGTTTTTTATATTTTTGACGGATTGGGTAAATCCAATTGTATGAATTACCAACAGGAACAGCCAAATTACGCAGACGGGATTTTTCAATTTATCATTTTTCATGCATCCCTCAAATTGCAGGTACGAAACACCAAAAAAGTGGTAACAGATCATCTTTCAACGCTACAAATGCCGTAATTTCTCCAAATCTTTTTCTTTTCCCATGGCGACCAGTCGGTCTCCCATCCGGATAATTTCACCGGGTTTGGGGACAATGTGAACCTCGGCATTGCCATTTACATTGCGTTTGATCATCAAAACGTTTACACCAAATCGCTGTCGCAAATTGAGTTGTTGCAGTGATTTTCCATCCATGTTCATGGACACCGGAAACTCGATCATGGCATAGCCGCCAAGAAAAGAAACCTTTTGCGATTTTTCCAACAGATTAATCGACGCGCTGGTTTCCCGGACAAAATCCTGTTTGATTAACTGCTGATTATAGGCGGCGATGACGTCTTTATAAAAAACAACGCCAATAATTTTATCGGGGTTCGCGGAATCCACTACCGGCAATTCTTCCACCGTGTAACGTCCGAAAATCCGCATCACGTCGTCCAGGGTATCCTTTTCGTGAATTTTAGCGACATTCGGCTGCATCAAATCGTGTGCAATAACCAACTCGCTTAAATACTCGCCCTGTCGCAGCAGTTGACGGATATCATCCATTTTTACCCGCCCGATCAGCCGCTCATCTTTATCCACTACAAAAAATTGGGCATGAGTGCTGTGATAAAACAACTCGATTAAATCCGGGAATGATGTGTTTGCGGAAACAATCACCGGGTCGTCACGCATGATGGTTTTTACTGGTAACTTACGCAATACGTTGACATCTCGCCCGGAAAACAGGTTGATGCCACGGCGAATGAGCTTCAGGGTATAAATAGATTCATTTTGTAAAGTACTTGCTAAAATGGTTGAAATGACACAGGAGATCATCAGCGGAAGAATAATTTTGTAATCATTGGTCATTTCAAAAATAATTAATATCGCGGTCAGCGGCGCATGTGTTGACCCGGCGACCAGCGCGCCCATGCCGACCAGTGCATACGCGCCCGGGTTTGCAGAAAAGGGAAATATCTGGTTTAGCATCGCACCAAAAAAGCCGCCGGTCATCGTGCCGATAAACAGCGATGGCGCAAAAACACCGCCCGAACCGCCGGAGCCCAGGCTAAGCGAGGTTGCCAGAATCTTTACAAAAATCAACAGCAACATCACTTGCCAGACCAGATCACCGGTCAAGGCATTGCTGATGCTGTGATAACCAACCCCATAAATTTCCGGGATAAAATATCCCAGTCCACCCACCAAAAATCCACCGAGAGAGGATTTGATGGCGTCGTGCCAACTCAGATCATCAAAAAAGTCTTCAAGCGAATAGAGCGTTTTGATATAAATTACGGAAATTAGACCGGCCAGCACACCCAGCACCGCATAAAAGATGAGTTCATAAGGCGACAGGAGTTCATATTTCGGGACGATAAAGGCGGGATAATCTCCCAAAAAGCTCCGCGAAACCGCTGTGGCAACCACCGATGAGATGACAATCGGCGAAAATTGCGCGACCGCGAAATTCCCCAAAATAATTTCCATGCTAAAAAGCGCGCCGGCAATCGGCGCATTAAACGCGGCGGCAATCCCGGCTGAGGCGCCGCAGGCCACGAACGTTTTCATGCGATCCGGGTTGACCCGGAAAATTTGACCGACTGTTGAACCAATTGACGAGCCGATTTGGATCACGGGTCCTTCGCGACCCACCGAGCCGCCGGCGCCAATGTAAAATGATGACGCCATCAGCTTTGCAATCGCCACGCGCGCCCGGATCACCCCGTTATTTTGGGCGATTGCCTGCATCACCTCCGGCACCCCGTGGCCTTTTGCCTCTTGCGAAACATAATGGACCACCAGTCCAACCACAAAACCGCCCAACGCCGGCGCCAACAGTTTTATATAAAGCGGCACGGTGCGGAGAAATTCCGGTTGCAGATCCGGGATTCCCCAAAGCAGGTGTTCAGATTGTTTGATTAAATACTGAATCCCAATCGCGCCAAACCCGCCGACAACGCCGATAATGACGGCGATGATGATCATAAACGCATGCTCGGTCGAACGAAATTGCAGAAAAGAACGCAACACCACAACTTTAAATTTGCGCGTCAGTTTTACCCAAAAGGAAATTAGTTTTTTGATCATTTTAACTCATTAAATAAACATCGTGTGTGATTATAAAAAAGTCCCCATTTGGAGCGCCCAATGGGGTATTTTGCCTGGTGATTAAAAAAAAGCTGTAGAATATAAGTAATAATTTTACCGGATTCTGCTTTTTTTTAAATGCTGCTCTGCAATTACATTTAACTCGCCCCTGAGAATTCCACCTCCTCCAGAATCAAAGCGCCTTTGAGCAACATTAAATTGACCCGGTGTCCCAATGCTTCAAATTTATCTGACACTTCCGCCGATCGATGATCCATGGCAACCATCAGTTCATCGATCATTTCCAACACTTCATCCACCGGTTTATCGATTTCCGTGCTGCCGGCGCCGGCAATTTGCATAAGCAATTTTCGGGCGGTTTGCAGATTTGCCCGCGCTTTTTTCGTTTGATCGAGGTCGTAAAAACGATCCGCATCATAAATCAATTGGCGGATTTCCGTCATCGGGACAAAGTAGCTTTTTAGCGCCAGCAGGGTTTGACGGATTTGCTGCAATTCCTCACTCGCCTTGGCAGTGTTCCTTCCGGCAAGGCTGATGTTCGCGGCTT
>CAYVDX010000175.1:0-7158 GCA_964450485.1 uncultured Calditrichaceae bacterium | reverse complement strand
TTCAATCACTGCTTCGCCCGTTTCCACCGGCTGCAATTGGTACATGATGGTTTTGGTGGATCGCACCTGCCCGTTTTCCAGTTCGTCCAGTCGGTTGGCGGAACCGCTGCCTTTAAGTTGGAGATTGCTCAAGGTTGGCTGGGGAATTTTCACAATTTGGTAGCGGCTCAATTCCCCATTCCAGGAAAGTTCAACATGGAAATTAACGCTGCGATTTTGAGGAACCGTGTTTTTTTCAAGATAGGTTTTAAGGACAATGGAAACAGGTTTTTCCGCGGTCGCAAGGCTGTCCGCGGCGGATTTACCGTGGACGATTCCCATCGTTAAGCATAGGAAAAACCATAATTTAACGACGCTTCCTATTTCTACCCGCATCCCTCTGACCTGTTTTTCCGCTAAACTGTTTATTGTACCGTGTTTAAATAACTGATGTTTCGCGTTATGTCTGAAAAGGGCTTCACGAAGTGATCCCTGTGGGAAAAGCCCTTGAGATTTTTAGTTGTTTCTTTACAACCCCGCCCTGGCACAAAGTGCTCCCTTTAGGAAAAGACGGGGCTAACAGAACCCAATAAAACAATACGTTAGCCCTATGATTTATGATACTGTTGGCGAATTGTAGGTATCATCCCCCAGCCCCTTCTCTTTGCAAGAGAGGGGGCTGGGGGGTGGGGTGAGAAATTTGATAAATATTAACCATTTTTGCCTCTTTCTGTTTTTTAACCTCACCCCCTAAATCCCCCTCTCCTAAAAGGCGAGGGGGACTTTATGGCAGGCTGATAAACAACTGTTTTTTAATGAATTCGTCACATTTTCTCTCTCTAAAACTCCCCTCCCCCGGAAAGCCGGGGGAGGGGTTGGGGGTGAGGTCAAAAATGGCAAGAACTTTATTCTGTTAAAGATACTCAGGTTTCTCACCCCAGCTGGGGGTGAGTTTGAAAACAAAAATGAATTCGCCAACAGTATCATTCATCGTGGGGATGAAAATAGCGAAAAATGTTGCGCAGCCCTTTTAAGGACTTACAAATTAGAATCGCGTAACATCAGTTAAGTAAAAAAGGGGTGAAGTATTTCTACGCACCCCTTTTCAAAACGCTGTCAGGCATTGAACTCAGTTCATTTGAGACGATGATGCTTGCTGTTTGTTACCGCTAATGGCGTTATTCCCGGATTTTTCGTTTAAAAACGGCAGTTCGTCCGGGCTTTTACCCATGTTTTCCAGTTCGTATTTTGCGGCAATCGACAGTTCATCATTTGGAAATTTTTCCAAAAATTCGTTGTAATATTTGCGCGCTTTTTCATAATTCTTGGTGTGATTGGCATTGATATAACCAATCATAAAAATCGCGCGTGAGTAATGTTCTCCATCGGGATATTCTTTACAGATTTTTTCAAAATTAATCTCGGCGTCGTTCCAGTTTTGCTGATCCATAAATTCCTTGGCTAATTGAAAATATTCTGTTTCGCTCTTTTTTTGCTCGGAACAAGCGATCTGCAACACCAAAAACAACAGGCTTGCCCCAATCATCCATACCTTTTTCATAAAAGACTCCACAAAGTTTGTTTCAACAGAGATAGCGCAATAATATATCCGGCGTTCTCAAAAAATGCAAGCGCATTTTCCGATTGATTCCCAATAAAAAATCCCGGGTGAAGAATCTTTTCATCCGGGATTTTACACTTTTTAAACACAAAAGTTCACACTTTTTTCAAACCGAATCATTTCATTAAAATCATGCGATTAACCAGGCTTACGCCCCCACCTTCTAATCGATAGAAATACAAACCGGAGGGTAAATTTTCCGCATCAAATGCCACTTGATGGCTGCCGGCATTTAATCGATCCGAAATAAGGGTTGCCACGTGTTTGCCGGTGACGTCAAAAACGTCCAAAGATATATCTGTCTCCACGGGCAATTCAAAAGATATGGTCGTTGAGGGATTAAAAGGATTGGGATAATTCTGGGATAAAGCAAAACCGTTCGGCACGGCGGCGTCGCCATTTTGATGTTCGATCCCTACCACACCGGTGCTGACCAAATGTCCATAACCGGTTGCGTCGGTAAAGAGCGGATCGGTGTTTCCAAGCTGGCTCTGGATATTGGCGACGACAAAATCATTTTTGGAGACCCAGTCATAACTGATATAGACATCCGTGCTGCTGGAAATGACCATGCCATTAATGATCGTTTTACTAATTTCTTTGACATCATCGCGGATGCGCAGGCACTCGAAATCGCCGATATCCAATTTGACGGTTCCCCAGGCGTCAACTTGTGACATGGTTGTATCGATGCTGACGATATAAAAAGATGAGTCCGGAGCCAGGTATGTGGTATCGTTTGTGAACTCTACCCAGGAATCATTAAAATTCAGCGGTAATGGGGTTCCCGATTCATTTGCATTAGCAAAAGTGGTCGTATCAAAGGGGGGATTTGCTTGCGTAAAAATACTGACGCTGCCAATCCCCCTAAAAATCGAATTGGTAACTTCAGCAAAAATAAATGTCTCAAATGAGCTGTCGGGAACGGCATTGGGATCGGTAATATGTTCCACCCAATTCGCCTGCGGAAAACTGTCGGCATAAGCCGTTTGAGCGGGGGACAGAAATTCCAATTTCGCTAACACCGTGTCTTGAACAACCATTGACCGGAAATCCCATACTTGATTCGCCCCGGGCATTCCCACGTTGACCGGAATACTAAACCGCTCATCCTCAATCGTCACCTGTGTTTTACCGATTAGGCCGAGCGCATCCGCGGATGTGATGGTGATTTGGGCAAAACTTAAAACAGGAATGCAGCAGATTATCAACACCGCATAAAACCATTGAATTGATTTGTAAAATTTTTTCATCTTACCTCCTATAAACTAAAATTCCTGATATTAGTGAATTATGTAAAGAATTTATGTATTTGTGTAGCCATCATCCGCCGATGGATAAATCCAACGGCTCAGTGTGGCAAGCATCCCGGCAATCCGGGATGCTGCAAAATCAGATTTATCTCCTGGCGGATAATAGAATGATATTTCTAAACACATATGAATTTACACATTGTGACTTCTATGAGCCATACCGCGATCAGGGTATTTTCGGTACGTCTTTTCAATAGCATTTGCACGGAAAATTTTTTGCCTCCGAATTATGCTTTGCCGTTTTAATAAATACGGCTTATCTACTATAACATGCAATGATTTATATCACTTATGGTTCTTGATATCTTTGTTATTGAGAAATAAATCATTGGAAGAGAAATAGAGCAGATGACATAAATTCTTACTATTTTCCGGTAATGTCCAGTTTAAAATTTGCTGCCTGGTGAAAATCCTGTCATTCCCGAATGTATTTATCGGGAATCCACTTAACCACCAAAATGGATGCCCAATTAATACATTCGGGCATGACAAATTCCTGGAAATTTGGTGATGCAAAAATGAAACCGGACACTACTGACTATTTTCCTAACCCCGCCCTCAAGTTGGCAGCATATTTTCCGATAACCCTATTCACATCAAAGAAATTTTCAACTGATCACTCGTAGGCATCGTTGCTTCGACAACAAAACGGTTGATATAGCCGATAATACTTTTAGTTTAATTCAAAATTAAAGGAGATGGATTATGTCACAGGAAAACCGGGTATCGATTGAACTGACTGCCGAAGACCGGCAGGCCGTAGATGACGCCTTAAATACCCTGAAAACCAAATTGCAGCCCTATTTGCAATCGCTGACCGCCCAGGATCGCCGGGAACTGCCCAAAATGAGCGACGGCACTGCCCCGTTTGTCAGCAAGGCCCTGGAATATGCAGAAGACAATACCTCGTTTGTCCCGGCATTTCTCAGCGTTCCGGAATTGAAAAAGGATGTTACGGCTGTAAACGATTTGAAACAATATTTGCGCAAGGTGGAAGAGCTGCGCAATTTGCTGGATGATACGGTGATGCTGGCCGGTAGCGAAGCCTATGTGGCCTCGCTGGCGTTCTATAATTCCATCAAATTAGGCGCGCGGATGAATATTCCCGGGGCAAAACCCATTTACGAAGATTTGAAACAGCGCTTTGCCAGCCAGCGCCGCAGCGAAGAGGTTGAATCGTAAGCGCTTATTTGGGTTTACAAAAATAATGCGTGCGCGGAGTTAAAAGATGGCATCGTGCACCTTTTATACTATGAACGGGTAAAGATTTTACTTTTGTAAATATGCTTTAGGAGATTCCTGCATACGCAGGAATGACAATAAAAACAACATGTTAACTGTCACTCCTGCGAATGCAGGAGTCCCCTTAAAAAGTTTAAATTTCAACCGTTCACAGTATATATGCGCACGTCCGGTTCGGGACTGCATGCGGCAAGTAAAAAGATGCGTCGCCACGGTTCAAAAATGCGCAATTGCTTATAAAACATGTGGCGTCGGCTAACAGGGATGCGTGATCACATATAAAAGATACGTGAGCGGATCTTTTATACTCGCGAGCGTATATCAAAGACGCAAACGCCCATCTTTTCAGTCGGGAGGGGGACTACCTCAAATCCCCTCCCCCACTTGTCATATCCCCCGCCGGCAAACCGTAATCAGTGTCGATTATTTGATGAGCATCATTTTGCGGGTTTGGCTGAATCGCTGTCCTGAGCTTGTCGAAGGAGCACCGGCAGACAGGCGATACAGGTACACGCCACTGGCCAGATTGGAGGCGTCAAACGGCAGTGAATAACGTCCCGCTGGTAATTCTTCGTTGATTAATTGCGCTACCGTCCTTCCGTTGAGGTCGAAGATGGTTAGCCGAACCGGGGCCGTTTCCGGCAGGGCAAACGCAAATGTGGTTGTGGGGTTGAAGGGATTGGGATAGTTTTGCGATACAACGAACTTGTCCGGCAATTGAGTGCTCGAGCCATCATCGCCTCTTTTCTCTAATCCGCCGCCTTTTTGATTAAACAATACCGTGTTAGAATAATCCGATTTATTTTCATCTGTATCGAAAGCCCTTACTCTGTATTTAATTTCAACATTATTGCTGAATTGCGCAAAATCGACACCCGACTCACTTAAATCGATATAAGAGGTTTCTGAGATATTTGTTATTGTCTTTATCACCGTCCAATTAGCCGAACCCTTCCTTTTTTCGATCTCGTATTTGGCAAAGTCAGACTCGGTATTAGCATCCCAATCTAAACGAGGGTTATTAGCAGTGTTAACAATAGTTGGTACAAGGTTTTGCGGGGCTGCTGGCGGAACTAAATCAATTATGGTACCACCATCGTTGATGATTTGACCGTTGGTTCCAAAGATTACATTATCAGAATGATAATATAGTGTGCCTTTTACAATCAAATGATTTCCCTGGAGTCTTACCGATGCATCTTTATGCGTTACCACTGTCGCTCCTGCATCAATAGTGATCGATTCATAGGCTGTGCTATTTGAATTATCGCCTCCCAGAAATACGGCGCCATTAAAATAGGTGTCTTTCGTTATTGATGGGTTGCTGCCGTTATCCGCAGGAATTGCGCGATAAAGGTGGTTATAGTAGAGATATCCAATGCTATTTCTATCTATAGATCGATTGTCCAGAACACAATGCAAACCATTTACATTTGATGCAAGGGTTGGTGACCAGCCATTGCCTAAATCATCCGAGCTTATTACTGCATTGAATTGAAAATTGGTTCCATTATAAATACTGTATTGAACTTCATAATGGTTGCTTGACTTTCTCAGGGAATAAACAAGGTGTAAGCCATAAGCGTCGCTTAACAGGTCTAAACCGCGGATGTTTTTTTCAATATTGGATCCATTGTCAGCAAGAATTAAAGTATAAGGGCTCCACGTGCCGCCGGATGCGGATCTTTTGGTAAACTCGATCAGGTTACTATACACTGAATTATCCTTGTCAAAATCATAATATGTTGAGACCACAAAAAGTTCATTATTGTGTACCTGAGCCTTTACATGCGGAAATTGAGTCTGGTTTGAGCTGCTATCTGTTCTTTCTGCAAGAGTAATAATGTCGTTTTGCCAACCGTTGTTAAACTCACGGAAACGCACGCTTGAAATAGAACCAGGGCCGCTCTGATTATTCAAATATACGACAAATATGCGGTTATTATACAAAGCAATAGAGGGATTATAGCCATATTGCAAGCTCCCGCCGCCTTCGGAAATCCATCGGGCTTCTTCCCAAATGTTTGTGGATTTATTGTAACGAGCATATCCAACCCGCGTTGAAGTGCTGACAAATTCATTCATCTCCAATCCGTCTTCAAAAACTAAATGGACAAGCTCATTATCTAATACAATATCTGTAATTCGTGAAAGATTTGTTGTGAAAGCGGTGGAATTGAGCTCGTCCCAATCAGGGCCTGGTTCGTTGACCGGGCTACTTGCCCGGCCATCTATGACAAGGTCTGTTGACCGCACTCTTAAATTACCGGTATCCTGATCCACCATAAAAATGTAGATTGTTTTACCCACAGCGACAATCTTTATATCGCCAAATGTAAAATCGTTGAAAGACCCGCCAAAGTCAAGCTTTTCACCATTATTTCCGACCAAGACATAATTATGGCCTGCGAAAAAGGGTTGATCAAAAACGGCACGACGGACTAAATGAACCCCTAATTCGTTGGCAAAAATATCAAATTGCGATTTTTCTATGATTTGAAAAGGAAACGGTTGCTTTTCAACATCAGGTGGCATATTGACGGGCAATCCATTCTCATCTTCGATACGCACATCCGTGCTTTTCCATTGATTAAGAACTTGTGCGTGCATAGTAAGGTTAAAGCAAATAAAAAATAAACCAAGACTGATCAATAACCTGTTCATAATTTCCTCCAATGACATTTAACTGATGTTACGCACATTCATATTAAATCACACAAAGGCGCCAAGCCACAAAGGGATTTTAATAAAATTAAATATTAGATAACTATCTAATACTATTTAAGATAAGGTTACAATATAATCGCTTCAGTTTTTAGTTTTTTCTTTAAAAAATCTTCGTGACTTTGTGGCTTTGTGTGAAAATGCGTAACATGAGATTTAAGTTTTAACTTTATCGAAGCAGGACCAACTTTTGCGAGGTAATAAGACTCCCGGCTATCAATCTTGCAATATAAATACCACTGCTTACCGCTTTCCCTGTTTGATCAACACCGCTCCAGG
>CAYVDX010000174.1:0-7201 GCA_964450485.1 uncultured Calditrichaceae bacterium | reverse complement strand
AATGCGATTTGTATTGGTGCACTGCGGATATCGGCTTGATCACCTGGCATTCCTACTTCGTTTACGTGCCGATGGCCAACCGCGCAATTACCATGATGTATGAAGGCGTGCCCACCTACCCGGATTACGGGCGCTTTTGGCAAATCGTGGATAAACACAAAGTGAATCAATTTTATACCGCGCCCACCGCCATCCGCGCGTTGATGAAAGAGGGCGATAAGTGGCCGAATCAGCACGATTTGTCCAGCATTCGCCTGTTGGGAACTGTCGGCGAACCCATCAAAAAGCCGGAATGGACCTGGTATCATAAAGTCATCGGCAAGGAAAAATGCCCGATTGTGGATACCTGGTGGCAAACCGAAACCGGCGGCGTGCTGATTACGCCGCTGCCCGGCGCAACCCCGACAAAACCCGGCTCGGCAACGCTGCCGTTCTTTGGCGTCACGCCGGCGCTGCTGAATGAAAAAGGAGAAGAATTGGAAGGCGAAGCGGAAGGGTTTTTGGTGATCAAAGAAGCCTGGCCGTCG
Organism: uncultured Calditrichaceae bacterium; assembly: GCA_964450485.1. Lineage (GTDB taxonomy): Bacteria > Calditrichota > Calditrichia > RBG-13-44-9 > J075 > JACKAQ01. Next base: position 6,674 of record CAYVDX010000174.1, on the reverse strand, counting down.
TTGATGCGCACGGTTTACGGCGATCACGAGCGCTTTCTGCAAACCTATTTTGCCATGTATCCCGGTTATTATTTCACCGGAGACGGCGCTAAACGCGATGAAGACGGCTATTACTGGATCACCGGGCGGGTGGACGATGTGCTGAACGTTTCCGGGCATCGCATCGGCACCGCGGAGGTGGAAGGCGCGATCGGTCATGCAAAAGACGTGGCGGAGGCGGCTGTGGTTGGGTTTCCGCATGATATCAAAGGGCAGGGGATTTATGCCTATGTCACACTCATGGCCGGTGTAACCCCGAATGATGAAATCGACAAGGAAATTATCGCTTCTGTTCGCAAAATTATCGGCCCGCACGCTACACCGGACAAAATTCAATACACACCCTCGCTGCCAAAAACCCGCTCCGGCAAAATTATGCGGCGAATTCTCCGGAAAATTGCCGAGGGCGAGGTCGATAAACTTGGGGATACTTCAACACTTGCGGATCCAACCGTCGTTACCGCGCTGGTTGACGGCCGGCAATAATTTCCAACACTTATACAATTCGAAATGGGTCAAAAAAATCGTGTTAATCCTGTTTTGGTTTGGGCTTGTCTTGATGTTCCATAACAGTCTTCCCGGCTTGCCGAGAGGTTTAGAAGGGGTGTCAATCAAAACATCACGACATTATATACTGTGCACGGGCAAAATTTTACATTTTGCAAGAAGCGGAGTGTTGAAGTGTTTCGGAGCCAAAGTGTTGTTTTTACTTTAATATCGAAACACTCAAACACCGAAGCAGATGACGTAAAAATTTAAGTTTTTAACCGAGCAAAGTATCAAATCAAAATAGTACGAAGGAGTTCATTCGGGTGCTCCCGGTGAACTCCTGCTTATTAGATTCGTAACGCATTCGCAACAGAAATGTGAATTTTGTAACAAAGCGCTTGATTCTCAGTAAAAAATTTTTATTATAGAATAGGTTAGAGAAAATAGTCCGAGAATAATATTCTGAAAGATATTGGTCATAAAGCGACAGTCATTGTCATAGAGGAGGTCCATCCATGCAATTAATGCTATTAGGCGCGCCAGGTGTTGGGAAGGGTACTCAAGCGGTACTGTTGGTGAAAGAATTGGGAATTCCGCAAATATCAACCGGCGAGATGTTGAGAACGGAAATCAAGAACGCCACTGCTATTGGGTTGAATGCAAAAAAAATAATGCAACATGGCGAGCTTGTTTCAGATGATATCATTCTCAAAATCGTTGAGAAACGCCTAAGACAGCCCGATTGTGCCAGGGGATTTATTTTGGATGGGTTTCCCCGCACCATCCCCCAGGCGGAGGGGCTTTCAAAAATTCTCCATAAATTGAATTTTGGGCAACTTTATGTGATAGAAATTGTTGTACCGGATGAGGAAATTTTAAAACGCTTGACAAGTCGGCGGATTTGCTCGCAGTGTGGAAGCGTTTATAATTTACTGATTACCCCCCCAACCGATCCCGATAAATGTGATGAATGTGGGGGAAACATCATCCAACGCGATGATGACACAGAAGCAACCATTAAGCACCGGTTGGAAATATACCGCGAGAGTACAGCTCCGCTGATTGACTATTATCAAAATAAAAAGAACTACTACCGCGTGGACGGGCAGCAGCCTGTCGAGCGCGTCTTTGACGATATATTGCGCATCCGCGTGAAGCTGGAGCAAAAGCGAAACGGTTCCGCAATTAATAGTGTAAAGCTTATAACCTGATTAATTCATAAATACGTTTTTTGGCGGAATAATTAAGGGCAGAATGATTATTTTTTATGAATTTAATGATTCCGCCAACAAATCATTCCGCCGAATCCTTTATTACCCGAAATTTTTAAGATAAAATCAAATATTACAGTAAATTAAAATCATTTTAAATAAAACCTGTGCATAATGCAGGGTAAAAACATGAGGTAATGGAATGCCATTTCCCCCGCCGTTTTATCGCTGGCGACCCCACCCCTGGCACGGATTGGAAACCGGGCCAAAACCGCCGAAAATTGTTCAGGCCTATATCGAGATTACGCCATTCGATTTGATCAAATATGAGGTGGACAAAACAACCGGGTACATCCGGGTTGACCGTCCGCAGCGTAGTTCCTCGCAACCGCCGATGCTTTACGGATTTGTGCCCCGGACTTATTGTGGACGCCGGGTTGGCTTGCTTGCGCCGAAAGCAAAAAGCGGCGATGGCGATCCACTGGATATTTGCGTGCTCAGTGAGCGGCCGATTACCCGGGCAGAAGTTATTTTGAATGCGCGGGTGGTTGGCGGGTTACAGGCAATTGATCACGGCGAAGCGGATGATAAAATCATCGCCGTGCTGGAAAATGATAATGTCTGGCAGAATGCCAAGGATATTTCTGATCTTCCCGAAGTGCTGGTAGAGCGTTTAAGGCATTATTTTAGCACCTACAAAATGGTGCCGGGCGAAGATGCGCTTATCACCATCGAAGAAACTTACGGCGTCGAGCACGCCTTAAAGGTCGTTGAAGCGTCAATTGCGGATTACGACGAGGAATTTGGAAAGTGAGCGTTAAGGTCGGGATAAATGTATTTTTTCGATAAAAAAAACAGCCGATCGAGTAAAACGGCTGTTTTTTTATGTACGAGTAGCAGTTGTAAATCGATCAATTTTTTGTTTTATAAAGTGTAACGCCATAGTTTGCCGGATCGCGGGGCGGGGCAGCATTCCAATCACCAAATGAATGGGAATCGTCTGTCTCAAAATAGAGCACATAATTGCCCGCTTTCAGGAAAACGGTATCGTTGAATTCTCGATTTTTGCGCGCGCCGCCGGCAAAATTCGTATTGCGATAAGTCATTTCCCAAACCACTTTTCCGGTGTTTTCGTTTTCAATCCAGGCATAATCGAACATATCGCCGCCGCGGCCTTCGCCAATGGCATATACACGAACGTCGCTGTCTTTTTTGAGCGAAAAACGCTTTTTAAGCCGCTCATCATCGCCGACCCGAACGATGCGCGCAATGATCGATTGATCGGCTTCCTCGTTATATTCCGCCACATCCCGTGGGTTAAAATTATCGTCCACGGCGAGGAGGGTGATTCCCCACCTTTTCTGATCAAACGGCGGGGAAGCATTCCAACGGCGGAATGAATGAGAGTCATCAGTCATATAATGGAGAATATAGCTGCCTTTTTTTAGTTTGATGACCGTATCGACGAGGCGATTTTTGCAGTTTCCGCCGGCGTGTTCGGTGTCGCGAAAGCGCATTTCCCAAACGCGCTCGTGGGTTTGGGCGTTTGTGATCCAGCCAAAATCATACATGTCGCCATTGCGGCCTTCGCCCAGGGCGTAAACGCGGATGTTCATATCCTTTTTAAGCGTAAATCCTTTGCTGAGATACGCATCGTCGCGAACCCGGGAGAACTCCGCAATGATGTTTTTGCCGGGAATGTCTTCATAGTCGAAAAGGCGTACGTTGTTTTTATCCGCGGGATTTTCGGTATAGAGGAAAAGCCCCCAAAACGCCGGGTCGTACGGCGGTGGAGAGTTCCACTCGCGCGGGGAATGAGAGTCATCCGTGACGTAAAACGCCGCGTATTTCCCGGCCGGCAGGGAAATCGTTTCGCGGATGTAGCGATTTTTTTCACTGCCGCCGGCATATTCGGCGTTGCGCTCTTCAAATCGCCAAACCTGCTCGCGCGTGTCCGCGTTGATCATCCAGCCGTAGTCAAAAGCGCCGTCCCCGCGGGCTTCTCCCAGGCAATATACAATGACGTCCATGGGTTTTTTTAATTCAAATCCCTGTTTTTCATAAAGATCCTCACGATCCCCGGAAAGCGCGACAGCGGCCTGTTTTTTCAATTCATTCTGATAATTTATGACATCCTGTGTGGTCAGGGCTTTGCCATTGCCGCGGACGGAAATCATGAATTCCTCAAAAACATCTTCGTAATCCTTACCGCGTTTGCGAAAGAAAAAATCTTTCCAACTCCAGCCGTCCCTGGATTGCCAGCCGGGAAAATTGGCGTAATATACTTCGTAACGCCCCCGGGGCAGTTGAACGGCATCGTGATATTCCCGCAATTTTCGATTGCGCCATTTGGAATTCGCATCCGTCAGCTCCCAAACCGGCTCCCGGTTATCAGCGTTTAAAATCCAGGCAGATGTTGCCGTTGAATAACGGCTGCGTCGGTGGAGCCCCACTGCCTCGATTTCAACTTCCTGTTCGGAATCAAGCGTAAATCCGGTAAACTTCACTTCCTCCGGGTCAATATTTTCGATGCGGGCGATTTCGGGCTGCCCAAAAATGGCGGGTTGAATAAGGGCTAATAGTAAAAAGGTTTTGCGTAAAAATGTGTTAAAATTATTTTTCATTGCGGTTTATCTCCCGTTCAAAAAATCTTGGTTTCACGCAATAATTGACGTGGTAAAAAGCGAAAAAGTTTCTGACAAATTGACTTTTGGCGTGATTCCCTGATTTCCCCCTTCTCCGTTTCACCGCTTTATTGCACTCCCAGCCGGCTGCCGGGCTTGCGAATATTTCCCTCCCGCCGGGTGACGCCTCGGTTGTCAAAAAATTCCAGCAGTGGGATGGCGTGCTTGCGGGTGGCGCCAATTAACTCCTTGAATTGCGGCACGGAAATTTCCGGATTTGTTTTGAAATATTCCCGCAGCTTTGTTTCGATTTCGGGAAAAACATCGCGGTGAAACAGCAGGTTTGCATCCACAAAAATTAACTTTCCCTCATCCCGCAGCAGTTTGATCAATTCCTTAAATTCCTTTTGAGAAAGCGCAAGTTGAGCCATTGCTTCCTTTATGGTTGGCGGGGCAAAAAGTGCTTCGCGGTAACATTTTTCCAGCGTTCGGTATTTTTCCGAATCTTTCGCGGAAAGCCGCGGCGTAAATTCCGCGATGCGAAACCAATTCCCGTCTTTGGTCAGTTGGCGGACCGCGACGCCGTGCCGCAATGTTGTTCGAATTGTTTCCGGCAGGTAAAATGGCGCCAATTGACTGACAATCTCAGTGTCTTTTAATCCCGCCCGCCCGGGAAATTTATCGTGATATGTTGCCAGGGTTCTTTCCAGCCGCTTGAGCGCTTCATCCAATTGTTCGCGGGAAAAATACATCGTTTTGCCGCCGACATTTTCTTTAAAAACCTGCTTTTCCGCTTCCATTGATTTGAGCAGTGATTGTAATTCCCGCAACGGAAGATTCGTCGCGATTTTCAATTGCCAGAGTTTTAGCGGCGCTGCCGAGATGCGGTTAAATGCTGCTAAAACAAGCTGTTGCGGGTCGTCGCTTTCCAGTCGTTGCAGCGTTTCGGTGAATAATTCCGCGGTTTTTTTGCGATAGCGCGGCGGATTGATTTGCAACACCACACCGCCGCCAATGGTTCGTTGCGGCGAATATTGCCGGATGATAAATCGATCCTGAAACGTTGCGTGAATCGGTTTTTCCAACCGAAGCTGAACGAACGCGCTTTTTCCGGGCGGCAATTGAGGCGCGCTGGGAATAATCACCCGCGCAAAAACTTCCGTCGTGTGGATGTGCAAACGGATGCGCTGGCTGTTTTTGAGCGGAATGGGCGATGATCTCAACATGCGCAGCCGTGCGTTGATGATTTCCACCGGCGCATACAAATCCGGGCGGGTCAAGACCATGCCGCGTTGCACCGATAAGTTGTCAACGCCGGCAAGATTTACCGCCGCCCGGTCGCCGATTTTCACGCTTTCCACCTCCGCGTCATGCGATTGCAGACCGCGCACCCGCGCCGTCAATCCGGCCGGCTGGATTTCTATTTCCTCGCCAATTTTCAGTCCGCCGCTCAACACCGTGCCGGTGATCACCGTGCCGAATCCTTTTGCCGAAAAAACCCGGTCCACCGGCTGGCGGTACACTTCCCGGTCCTGCCGCGGCGGAATTTTCGCAAGCGTTTGCAAAAGCGTTTCCCGCAGTGTTTCGATGCCTTTGCCGGTTGTCGCGGAGGTGCGCAAGATTGGAATATCCGCAAAAGGGCTGTCGCGCAGCAGCCCGCGAATGTCTTCTTCCACCAGCGAAAGCCATTCCTCATCCGCTAAATCGGTTTTGGTGATCGCAAAAATGCCCTGCCGGATTTGTAAAAGGTTGATGATGTCCAGGTGTTCGCGGCTTTGGGGCATCACGCCGTCATCGCCGGCCACGACAAAAAGCACCAGGTCAATCGTGCTCACGCCCGCAACCATATTTTTGACCAGTCGTTCGTGCCCCGGCACGTCGATAATCGTGATATTTTTGCCGAGATGGGCAAAACCAAGATCAATGGTAATCCCGCGCGCTTTTTCTTCCGGCAGGCGATCGGTATCCACGCCGGTCAATGCTTTTACCAACGCGGTTTTGCCGTGATCAATATGCCCCGCCGTGCCAATGACATACTGGCGATTGGGATCGAGGGTGATTTTGGGGGACGGAATTTTTTGATGTATCATTTGCACCGGGGTTTTTATTTTTGGGTTTTTTGCGAATTATTGGTAAAATGTTCGTGGAGACGCAATGTGGAGACACAATGCATTGCGTCTCTACGGCGTGTGGGCGCAGGCGACGCGCAACGCCGTACGTTTCACAAATTCACCATTTTTTTGTTGTAAATCAATTCAAAAGTGTTTGTGTAGCTCTAACAGCTTTAGAAGCGCATCCGCACTTTCGTACA
>CAYVDX010000173.1:4676-7203 GCA_964450485.1 uncultured Calditrichaceae bacterium | reverse complement strand
AATCGCCGGGAAAAAAGATGTCGCACTGCGGGAATTACAGGCGCTGGACGCCTTGGAAGCAACGCCGGGTCAGTATGTCAATCCAATTTGCCGGGCGTTGATTTACATCGGTTTGGGCGATAAAAAACAAGTGTTCGAATTGCTGACAACGGCTTATTTGGAACGCACCGGCTATTTGGTGTATCTGCACATCGATCCCATTGCCGACGGCCTGCGCGGCGATCCGCGGTTTGCTTTGTTGATGGAAAAAGTAGGCGTCTTTCATCCCCGAAGATCGCGCTGAATCGGTTTTTGTTTGACTAATGCCCTTTTTTACTGTAATTTAGGGCAGTATAGTAGCCTAATTTACCGTAAATTGAGGGATTGGCAATGATCAAACGCGCGTTGCAGGAAAAAATCGAATCCCGTTTTTTTAAAGGCAAGGCAGTCATCATCTATGGCGCCCGGCAGGTCGGGAAAACAACGCTCATCAAAACAATGCAAAAAAAATTCGCGGAAAGCGACAGCCTGTATCTCAATTGCGATGAACCGGATTTGCGCGCCTTGCTGACAGATGTAACTTCCACGGATTTAAAAAGCCTGATTGGCCGCAAAAAGATCATTTTTATCGATGAAGCGCAGCGGGTAAAAAATATTGGCATCACCATTAAATTGTTGGTCGATAATTTCCCGGATCAACAGATCGTTGCCACGGGTTCATCAGCGCTGGATTTGTCGAATGAAATTGTTGAGCCTTTAACGGGGCGGAAATATGAATTTCACTTGTTTCCGTTTTCCCTGGGGGAATTGCGACAAAAATATTCAATGCTTGAAATAAACCGGATTTTGGAAAAAAGAATGGTTTTGGGCATGTATCCCGAAATCGAGGAAAAGCCGGATGAGGCGGAAATTTTGCTAAAAGACCTGACCGGCAGCTATTTGTATAAGGATATTTTGCAATACCAGGATATCCGCCGCCCGGAACTGTTGGAAAAATTGCTGGTTGCGCTGGCGCTGCAAATCGGCATGCAGGTATCTTACAATGAATTGGCGAATTCCCTGGGCGTAAGCAAACGCACGATTGCAAATTATGTTCAGCTTTTGGAAAAAGCGTTTGTCATTTTTCGGCTGCCGCCGTTTAGCCGCAATTTACGAAACGAATTGACCAAAATGCGCAAAATCTACTTTTTAGATACCGGCATTCGGAACACCTTGATCAACAACCTGAACCCGCTTTCGCTGCGGCCGGATGTCGGTCAGCTTTGGGAAAATTTTTTGATCAGCGAGCGGCTAAAAAGAAATTTGAACGATGAAATCCGGGTAAATTCGTATTTTTGGCGAACCCATCGGCAGCAGGAAATTGATTATTTAGAGGAACAGGGCGGAATGCTCAAGGGATTTGAAATAAAATGGAAAGCTGCAAAAGGAAAGATACCAAAATCGTTTTTAACGGCATATCCCGGGAGCGAGGTATCCATTGTCAATCGGAATAATTTTCAGGAATTTATGGGACTCCATGATTGATTTGGAAATGAATCCCCCTGTTTTTGGCGGAAACGATGAAAAATCCATCAAACATTCAGGAATTGCAGGCACAAATCGCGCGGATGGAAAGCCGCATCCAACAATTTGAAGGCTTGAATCGCCTGTTCGCCGCGATTTGGAGCCTCGACCGCGTGGAAGATGTGATCAGCCGCATTATCGAGGAAACGCTGACGTTGACGGCCGCGGACCAGGGCGCCATTTTTTTTGTTTGATCCCGCGCATCGACAGGAAGCCAAAACGCTGGTGCGAAAGAGCGAGAATCAAAGCGAAAAACTGGACCGGTATTTGAACCGTTTGCTGTCCGGGTGGGTGTCAAAGTATCGAAAAGCGCTGTTGAGCAATGATTTGTGCGAAACGTTCGGGCGTGAAAATATCACCGGAAAACACCGCGGAATTCAATCGGCGCTCAGCGTTCCGCTAATGCTTGATGAGACGATCATCGGCGTAATTAACCTGATTTCCTGCGATCCGCATCGCTGTTTTAACAGCGATGATGTGCGGTTGATGGAAACGCTGGCGTTCCACTGCGCGCGGTTTATTCAAAACGCGCATCTGCGTGAGGAAATGTTTACGGAAACAGCGCGGTTGAAGCGGGCATTGCAGGAAAAATACGATTTCCAGGGATTGATCGGGCGCAGTCCCAAAATGAGGGAGGTTTTTGCGCTGTTGGAACGGATTATCCCGACGGACGTGCGCGTGCTGATCGAAGGGGAAAGCGGGACGGGCAAGGAGTTGGTCGCCCGGGTGCTGCATTTCAACGGCCCGCGGAAGCATGCGCCGTTTGTGCCCGTTGATTGCGGCGCATTGCCGGCCAATTTGCTGGAAAGCGAACTGTTCGGCTATGTAAAAGGCGCCTTCACCGGGGCAAATCGCGATCGCAAGGGATTGTTTGAGGCGGCGAACGGCGGGACCTTGTTTCTGGACGAAATCGGCAATATGCCTCCGGAAATACAGGCAAAATTGCTGCGCGCCATTCAGGAAGGGGAAATTCGTCCCCTGGGAT
>CAYVDX010000173.1:0-4666 GCA_964450485.1 uncultured Calditrichaceae bacterium | reverse complement strand
AATTCAGGTGCGGATTCTGGCGGCAAGCGGCAAAAATTTGCAGGAAGCCGTGAAAACAGGCGCGTTTCGGCGGGATTTGTTTTTCCGGCTGAACGTGATGAATATTAAGCTGCCGCCGCTGCGGGAACGGCGGGAAGATATCGCTATTTTGGCGCAGCATTTTTTGACGGCGATGAATCAAAAATACGGCAAGCAGATTAAGGGGTTTTCCCCGGATTGTTTACGCCATCTGGAAAATCATCCCTGGCCGGGCAACATCCGCGAACTGGAGCATGCCGTGGAACGCGCGGTGATTCTTTGCCAGGGAGAAATTCTCAACGTTGAGGATTTTCCAATGCCTTTCCCCGGCTTAAGCGACGCCGACGCAACCCTTTTTCAGCCGCGGCCCTTGCAAACGGCGTTGGGCGATTTCAAAAAGCAATTTATCGGGAAAGTATTACAGCAGACCGACGACAATCAACGCAAAGCCGCGGAAATCCTCAAAATCCAGCGCACCTACCTCAACCGACTCATCAAAGCGTTGGAAATTCGTTAATTTCTACAAAAGTGTTTGTGTAGCTCTAACAGCTTTAGAAGCGCATCCGCACTTTCGTACAGTCCAAAAACGTCTTTGTTCTTTTGTCTTGATACAAAAGAACCAAAAAATCAAGGCGGAATTAAACTCGACGCCCAAAAAACGGGCGTCTCAGACAGAAATTCCGCCAAAAACAAACAACCGGATCAATCAAATGGTAATACACCCGGCATTGTGTTTTCCAAAATATTGATGCTACACAAATACCTACAAAAAATAAAAAGTGTTGCAACATTAAATGTCTATACATATATTTTGTTTGTGTTTAAATTTAACGGGTCATTACGGATGGAATTAGAAAAAGAAATTCAGCAGGAGAAATTTCAAAATGAGTATCAAAAACTCCTGGTCAATATTTTGTTTACCCATGGGTGGTTGACGTCTTTATACGCAAAACACTTAAAACCTTACGGAATTTCCGCGCAGCAGTATAATATTTTACGCATTTTGCGCGGGCAGCATCCCAACCCGGCCACGATTAATTTGTTAAGGGAGCGTATGCTGGACAAAATGTCGAACGCCTCGCGACTGGTCGAGAAATTGCGCTTGAAAGGCTTGGTGGAACGCCGCGAATGCCCGATGGATCGCCGGGCCGTGGACGTAATCATCACCCAAAAGGGGTTGGATTTGCTTAAAACGCTGGATAACGTTATCCGAACAATGGAAGATAAACTGAAAACGATTACCGAAGTAGAAGCCAAAGAAGTCAATCGTATTTTGGATAAGTTGCGCGGGTAATTTTTTTTGGAAAAATAAATGTATAAACATTAAAAGTAGAAACATTAAATTCAAACGATCGTTTGATATATTTTTAAAGTAATCCGAACGATTTTGTTTTGACGCATCTACAATAAAAACAGACACTTAACTAAACAAGGGGTTTTATCATGAAGCAGTTAATCATCATCGCAGTCGCGGCGGCGGGTATTTTTGCCGGAAATGTTTTTGGGCAGGTTTATAAAATTGATGCGGCCAAAAGCGAGCTGATCTGGCACGGGCAAAAAATCGGCCTCACGAATAGCGGCACCGTTCAGATCAAGGAAGGACAGTTGATCGTGGATGGCGAAAAATTTCGCGGAAGTTTCACCATTGACATGACAAGCATCGTGAATACAAGCCTGAAAAGTGAAAAAATGCGCGCAAAGCTGGTTCGTCATTTAAAATCGGAGGACTTTTTCTCCGTGGCAAAACATCCCACCGCGGCGTTTGAAATCACCAAAATTGTTCCGTACAAAGCCGATGAAGGCGAAACCGCGAATTATCGCGTGACCGGCAATTTGACCATCAAAAACATCACTCACGAAATCTCTTTCCCGGCAAAAATCGATTTCAGTGATAGCGGTTTCGCGGCGGATGCGGCGTTTTCGATTGATCGCTCGAAGTGGGATATTCGCTTTCACTCCGGCTCGTTTTTTGAAAACCTGGGCGACAACCTGATTTATGACGACATCAAATTTCAATTGAAGCTGTCCGGCGACAAAATGGACGCGGTCAGTTCTGAGGCTCAATAAACATTATCAAAAATATCATTCCAAATTTGCAAAGGAGAAGAATTGGCGCAATCAATTTTAGTTACCGGCAGCAGCAGCGGTTTTGGCAAGCTGATCGTTCAAACGCTGGCAACGGCGGGACATCGCGTTTTTGCTTCGATGCGCGATCTTGACGGCAGAAATTCACAAAATGCGAAAACGCTCAGAGAATGGGGAAAAGCGCAAGGTCGGCGGCTCGATGTGGTGGAAATGGACGTTACGGATGACGCATCAGTGAAGCGCGCGGTCAGCGGGATTGTTGAATCCACCGGGCGCATCGACGTGGTGGTGAATAACGCCGGGATCATGAATGTCGGCGTGAACGAAGCGTTTACGCTTGAAAATATGCAGCGGATTTATGACGTCAATGTTTTCGGGCCGTTCCGGGTCAACAAGGCCGCGCTGCCGCAAATGCGCGCGCAAAAAAGCGGTTTGCTGATCCACATCACCAGCATTGCGGGCCGGCGGGTTTTTCCATTTATCGGCATTTATGCCTCATCAAAATTCGCCCTGGAAGGATTGGCGGAATCGTTCAGTTATGATCTGCGGCTGCTGGGCATTGATTCGGTGATCATCGAGCCGGGCGCATATCCCACCGAATTGGGCAACAAAACCGTTCCGCCCGGCGACGCGGCAGTGCTCGACGGTTACGCAGCCGTGCAGCCGTATGTTGAGGGATTTAGCAAGGTGTTTGAAACGATTTTTTCAGGCGACAACATTCCCGATCCACAGGATGTCGCCGACGCAGTATTGAAGCTGGTTCAATTGCCGGCCGGAAAGCGGCCGCTGCGAACGGTTGTGGATTCAATTTCACCGGAAACGACCGAGGCAATTAACGATGTCTCTGAAAAAATCCGGAAGCAAGTGCTGCAAAATATGGGATTTGAAGCGCTTCTCACAGGAAAATGACGCATTTTGATAAAGCCTGAAATTTTCAGCAAGCGACATCAATACATAAATAAATTCAATAAGTGTAAAAGAGCAATATTATGAATTTATCAGAACGGGTTCAGGATTTGAATAACCTGGTTTTGCAAGGGAAAGCAATGGAAGCCTTTGAAAAATATTACGCCGATGATGTGGTGATGCAAGAAAATAATAACCCGCCGACGGCCGGCAAGGACGCCAATCGCAAACGCGAGGAAGAATTTTTCGGCGGCATTACCGAATTTCGCGGAGCGGAAGTGGTTGATTACACCGTCGGAGAAAATATCGCTTTTGTGCGCTGGTTGTTTGATTACACTCACAAGGATTGGGGCGTTCGCAAATATCACCAGGTTGCGGTTCAGGAATGGCGGGACGGCAAAATTGTAAAAGAAACTTTTTATTACGGCGCTTGATTTGAACAACTGATGAGGCGGGCTTCACACCCGCCTCATCAGTTAATACGGGATGTTATAAGGTTCTAAACCGCTTTGTAAATGCGTTGCATATTTCCCGCGATTACCTTATACTTTATTGAACGAATTCGCGAGAAAAACGAAAATTTATATAGATTTTACAGGCAGTAAATGAACCTTGAGTGATTGGGTTGCTGATGAAAGCCTATTCTGACGATATTGCGCTGTGGCAACAGATGACATCCGGCCGGCAAAACGCGCTGGAAATTCTATTTAAGCGATATTACCCTCCCATGTATCATTATGCGATTAATATTTGCCAACGCGAAGAAGTTGTAAAAGACTGCCTGCAAGACGTGTTCGCCTACATCTGGGAAAAACGGGAAAATTTATCCGACCCGCTGTCCGTAAAAGCATATCTTTTATCCGCAACGCGCCGCGCGGTTCTGAAAAAGCTTGAAAAAATTCGCAAAATAGAATCTCTTCAGCAGAATATTTTTCCGGAAAACGAACCCGGTTTTTTTCCGCTGGAAATGTCCCCTAATTTTGATGATCAGCAGCAGTCACAATTTGCGCAGGTTAAATTTGCACTTGATAAAATCCCTCCCAGAATGCGCGAGGCGCTTTACCTGAAAATAAATGACAGTCTTTCATACAACGATATTGCACGTATTATGAAGATTTCCCCGCAAGTTGCCCGCAATTATGTCTGCGACGCATTACACCGTTTGCGCAATCTGACCGCCACTGTTGCTGAATAACAAAAATTAGATGTTGGATTTATTCTTGAATACCGCGAAGCGGTTTAACATCACAACTTAGGGTTTGTCTTTCCGCGAACCCTGGGATAAAAACCGGCAACAACATAAAAAACCCCCAAAGGGGTTTCACATGAACGATTGTAAAACCCCTTTGGGGTTATCATACACTGCGATCGCTTGCCCGATGTTCATTCCGGCGCGCAGGAATGAACATCGGGCTGTGATGTATAACGCCGTTCCGAAAGAATCCGGAATCTTCGGATTAGCGTAAACGGATTTCAACAGCTACACAAATACGATTAAAGTTATACGCGCGGGCATGGCGTTTCAAGTGAAAAGTCGTTAATCGCCGCGCCCATTCACCTCAAACAGCACTTCCAAATCCTCCTGGGTCAACTGCTTCACAAACCCGGTATCTGAGGTGATCATTTCTTCCGAAAGCGCGCGTTTCCAGGCCTGCAA
>CAYVDX010000172.1:0-7237 GCA_964450485.1 uncultured Calditrichaceae bacterium | reverse complement strand
AGCCTAATATCTTGCTGCCAATATCCCCTAAAAAGATGAACAGCATATTTCGCGTATGTGTGGTCAACATCAACGGTTCCGTGTTATATAAATGCTTTATTTACACAAATTTTTCCACTCAAACAACTGGAAAACAAATGTAGTGATTCCCACATTTACCGCTGAGCGGCCACGCGAGTAAAATATTGTTATTTCATCTTTCAAACGCAAAAGCCTGTTTCGTCAAGATGTCAATTATAATTGATGAATTGTGTAGAATTTCTGTTTTGAATTTATCTAAAAAGTATTAACTTGGAATCGAAGTTTTACACACTGTTGTGGATAAAAATCGATCTCGCACTGAAATTGATCCGTTTTTTTTAACACTGATCAGCCGGTTTTGGAAAAATATGAAATTGAAGTTTTTTGCAGCGTTGATTTGTCTGTGTTGGAACGGGATTTTTGCTCAGAACGCAAAAAAAATCAACATTACCAGCGAAGTGTTGCTAAAAATTTTTTCAGAAAACAGCGCGTGGGATTTGCCGGCGCAGGATTCATTCCGGGTCGTGATTGTTTACGATTCAAGTAATGTAATATCGAAACATGAAGCAGGCTTGTTTGGGCGGGTTTTTGGTGAATCATCCCGGTTGCCGGGCGATAAGCCCATCGCGGTTCAATTGATTTCGGAAAGCGGGTTTGACAAAATTGCCTGGCAGGGGCGTAATGTGGCGTTTTTTCCCCACGGAGAATTCACTTTCCTGGGAAGCATCTTAAAATACTGCGAGGAAGCGCAGGTGTTGACGGCTTCATCCGACACCACGATGATTGCAAAGGGCGTTGCCGTGGCGGTGGACGTTGGAGAAAAAAATTACCCGGAAATATGGTTTAATGTGAATGCGCTAAAAAATGAAGGCGCTGAGTTCCGAAAGGAAATTTTGCAATTAGCGAAGCATGTCGAATGGTAACCTGGTTTGTAAACCGCGGAGAGGCGGAAATTCAAAAGCGCGTGACATTATCAATATATTTACTGAAGTCGTCGTGACATTGCATGCCATGTCACGACATGCGGAGAAGGACTTCCTTGCGGAACAGCGATTTTTAAGACTGAATAATCCATGAAAAGAATTTCCATCAATTTACAAATCTGGCTGCTGGCAATGGTATTAATTGCCGGGGTGATCAGTTACGGGTTTTACACAACTTTTTCCGTCAACCGGCAAATTCGTCAGAATTTTTACCGACAGTCCGAAAAGGCCGTGCAATCGATCAGCGACGAGATTGCCGCGCCATTGTGGCTGTATCAGCAACCGTACGTTAATAAAACCTTTCAGGCATTTCAAAACACAGCATCAATCGCGTTTATCCGGCTGTTGGGCAAAGACGGCGAACTCAGCTACGGTTCCGGCGACGCGGCTTATGCCGCAAGTATCGCAGCATTTGCCGCCGGCGCGGTTGCACATTCCCAAAAGGATAGCATCTATTTCGTGCGGCAGCCGGTGATTTATAAAAATGAGATACAGGGAACATTAATTGTCGGGTTTAGGATGCGGGAAATGGAACGACAAATCGCCGCGCAGCAAAAAGAAATGATCATTTTTGGCGGACTGTTTGTTTTGCTGGGAATTATCGCCACCCTTCTGATCACCCGGTCCGTTCGACGACCGTTGGCAAAGATGCAAACGGTTTTGCAGCAAGAAAGCACGCTTGGCGATTTTAAAGGGATTCACCTGCCGGAACGCGGGGGCAGGGAAGTGGCCGGTTTAGCCCGGGAAATCAATCGCCTGGGGGAAAAAATAAGCAGCAAGATGCAACGCCTGGAAAACGCGCAACAACTTTCAAGGGGCTATTTTGATGAAAATCCCGTTGCGACGTTGATCACGGATATCTTTTGGAATGTCCGGGCGGCCAATGCCCGGGCTGTGGCGCTTTTCGGGATCGCCGCGGATAAATTGCCGGCGCTGAACCTGGATGAACTGCTCGCTCCCAATGATTTTTTGCAAATCAAACAAAAAATACGCACGCGGCAACGCAATATTGAAAATTTTCCGTGTACGATTGTCTCCGTTTCCGGGGAAAATATCGAGATGGAATTATCAGCAAAATTGTTACGCGACGACGATGAGGTTGTACAAAATTACCTGATTACTTTGTATGATATTACCCGGCGCATCCAATTTGAAAATAGCCTGACCTTGCAAAACGAAACCCTGGCCGGTCAGAACAAAACGCTGACCCGGATGGTCAGGCGGTTTAAAGAAATACAGGTAAAACAAAAGGGCGACTATCAAAAATATGAACAGCTTTTCCGGGCGGCGGATAAAATGCTTTGTTTTACGTCTCGCGGCAATATTTTGGAGCTGCTGGCATTTGACGGCTGCCATTTGTTGCGGGCGGAGGAGTGTGTTATTTATCTGCGCAGCCAGCACCGGGAAGAATTGCTGCCGGTCGCCTCTTACAGCAAGGATTATTTCCGGCATTTGCCCCGGGTGAAAAAAAGCAATGCCATTATTTGGCAGGCATATCAATCCAACACGCCGCAATTGCGCAATGAATTCAGTGAAGCGGAATTTGGCGCATTCCGCATTCCAAATCCCCAAACAATGACGGCGTTGGCAATGCCGCTATCCCTGGGTGAAAAAAAACTCGGCGCGGTGATATTTTTTCGCGGCGATGGCGCCCCTTTTTGCGAGGCGGACGCCCGGTTCGGCAGTTTACTCTTTCACGCCGCGGCCATCGCGCTTGAAAAGTATGAGCTGGTTAAAACAGTTGCTGAAACGCCGGTTCAGGGCAGCGGTGATGATCATGATTTGCAAAAATCCCTGCAACAGGCGTTTCAGGCCCAGAAGATGGAAAGCCTGGAGATTTTGGTCGGCGGCATCGCCCATGATTTTAATAATATCTTTGGCATCATCATTCCCAACGTCGATTTGCTGCGGATGCACTTTGGCGAAAACCCGGAAATACGCAAACGACTCATCGCGATCCAGGAAGCATCCAACCGGGCGTCCAATTTAACCCGCCAATTGGTGATCTTTACCCGCAGCGATCAAATTGAAACAACGCCTGTTGCGCCGAATCAATTGGTGGAACGGCTGACCTCGATGCTGCAACGGGCATTTGGGGACAACATACAATTGCAGACGGATTTGGATCCTTATATTCCCAATATCGAGGTGGACGAAGCCAAATTGATGCAGGCATTGGTGAACCTGGCCGTGAACGCCCGCGACGCCATGCCCAATGGCGGTCTGCTGACGATCCGAACGTCGCTGGAGAAATTTAAACCGGTTAATGAGCCGACCGCTAAACGTCAAAAATATGTGCGGATTTCCCTGAGCGACACGGGCATCGGTATCCCGGAAAAATATCTCTACAATATTTTTGATCCGTTCTTTTCCACAAAATCGCCCGCCCGGGGGGCCGGCATGGGATTGGCGGTGGTGTATGGAATTGTCAAAAGTCACTATGGCTATATTGCCGTGGAAACCGCCGAACATAAAGGCTCCACGTTTCATATTTATCTGAAACCGATACTGGTCAAAGTCATCAGCGACGACGGGCAACACCCGGTCCACCCTGTCCGAGCGCGGAAGGAGCGGGAGAATATTTTGGTGGTGGATGATGAGCGTCTGATTCGCGAGTCGCTCAGCGATTTGTTGAAGCACCTCGGTTACAACGTGTTTGAAGCGACCGGCGGGCGTCATGCCCTGCAAATTTTAAAGGATCGTGGGGATATTCACGCCGCCATTGTCGATTATGCCATGCCGCGAATGAATGGTATCGAAACCATCAAAGCCATCCGCGAAGTTGATTCCCAAATAAAAATTGTGCTGTCCAGCGGGTACGCCGATCAGGAAAAAGTCGCCAACGCCCAGGAAAATATTCACGCCTTTTTGCCCAAACCCGTTCAGCTTGAAAACTTGTCCGGGACTTTTGATCAAATATTTAGCGAACGCCGGGCGATTCATCGTAAGTAGATAACTTTAACAAGCGCTTTTTTATCCGTTCTTTTTGGGGATTCCGGCATTCGCAGGCAGTTCCAGGTTCTTGTGAAATGTGATGAAAGCCCTTGAAACGACTAAAATTGTGTAGCGGAAATGAATTCTTGCTATTGCCAAATTTTTTAATCTTCCCCAATCCCCTCCATGTCAAGGACTACTCTACATACACATCTTTGGCATGGTAATTGAAGAAGGGAATTGGCAAAGAAAACTCACCCCCAACCCCTCCCCCGGCGTTCCGGGGGAGGGGAGCCTGGAAAGCAGACAAAACGGGGTAATTTTTGCTGACTAAAGACTTTTAGCCCCCTTCTCTTGAAAGAGAAGGGGGTTTGGGGGATGAGTTTAAGGCATTTGCGGTAACTACAAATTGTATGCCGTACTTGTGTATGTAGAGTAGATGTCAAGGAAGGGGCTAAAAGTCTGCCGGTGCCAAGAGCGATTTAGCGAAATTAAAGAGGGGATATTGCAAAATTTGCCAGAGAACCATGAGAAATTAATTAAATTTGGAATCGTTCAGCGGTTTCCCGGTGAATCTGCAACCGCTTGATTCGCAAGAAAGACCTTACCAAAAAACAAACATGAAATACGATTATGACATTATTGTTGTCGGCGGCGGGCCGGCGGGAACATCGACGGCATTGTTCGCGCAACGAATGGGTTTGAACGTTCTGCTTTTAGATAAAAAATCGTTCCCCCGAGATAAAGTCTGCGGCGATTTGGTTCCCCTGCAAAGCGTCATCCATTTAAAAGAATTGGGATTGTTCGAAAGGATTCAAAACGCTGCGCATGTGCCCATCGACGGGGTTCGCTTCCACTCCCCAAACGGTAAATCTCTCAAATTCAAATTGTCGCCGGATCGTGTTTGCGACTACGCGCTGGGGTTTAACGCCACGCGAAAGGTGTTTGACAATATCCTGTTTCAAGCCGCGAAAGAAAGGGGCGCCGTCATTGAAAATTTTCGCGTCAGGGATTTGTTGATGAAAAATCACCGGGTTTTTGGCGTTACCGGGGAAACAAATTATTCCCAAAAACGCACGATCACCGCAAAAGTGGTCGTCGGCGCGGACGGTTTTCATTCCGTGGTCGCCCGGAAAACCGGGGCGTATCATTATTCTCCAAAACATTGCCTGGTGGCGACGCGAGGGTATTACCGGGGCGTCAAGGGTTTGGATCATTCGATCGAATTGGGTTTTTTAAAGCAACTTCACCCGGGATATTTTTGGATTTTTCCGGTTGGCAATGGCATTGCCAATGTCGGTTTGGGAACGACGCACCAAATTTCCAAAAAGTATCGCGTCAAATTGCGAGCGTTGCAGGAATGGCTCACAACCGCTTCGCCGCTTTGCCATCGCTTTGCCGACGCCGAGTTGATCGGCGAAGTCAAGGGATGGAACCTGCCGACGCCCGATAAACATCGGCGGGTGCAAGGCAAGGGCTTTGTGCTGGTCGGCGACGCCGCCGGACTGGTGAACCCGTTGACCGGCGGGGGAATTGATAATGCGATTATTTCCGGTCATGTTGCCGCGCGCGTTTTAGCGGAAGCGTGCCAGGGCAAAAAATATGACGCCGCGGGCTTGCAAAAATACGAACCGCGTTTGTGGGAAGCGCTGGATAAAGCAGGATTGAAATCTGATTTTCGCTTGCAGCGGGTTGGGCATTTTCGCCTGTTTTATGTCCTGTTAGAGCGGTTAATCACGCGCGCATCTGATCAACCGGAAGTCATTAATTTGATTTCATCCATGGTGATGGATGGGAAGTCCATGAGTCATCCCCGGTTTTTGTGGCCGTTGTTGAAGTTGTTGTTTTAGTAGAGCGTAATTCGTTAAAAGTAATTCGTGATACGTAATTCGTGAAAAAACCATACATACGGAAATTTTTTGAACAGACGGAAACATCATGTTCTTCTACCGGAGTGGTTCAATTTTAAATGGTTCTTCTCCGTTTATTACCAACTCCCAAATGATGCCATAAAACATTTCATTAGGAAATTTTTGCAGGAAAAAGATACTGCCTAATTTCGCGTAATTCAAGCCTGTCAAATTCACCCAACAGCAAAAAAGCAACCGGAATTGCCAAAGTCAGCAGCGGCAGTTTGACAAACAACCAAATGCCCGCCGCCGGCCAGTAAATCGCCGCGGCATAAATGCCCGCGCAAATCAGGCTGCTACGCAAAATCGTTTTCAACGACGGCGCTAATTTCCAGCGAAAATGCACCAAAAATATCCCCGCTATTCCCCCAAACATTGAAAAAATGCTGGTCACCAAAGCCGCGCCAATGCTGGCATATTGTGGAATGACCAGCCAATAGCCAATCATGGCGGCGACAACCAATGCGCCGTTTAACATAAATGTCCAGCGCGGGCGATCTAACGCGGTCAGGATGGCGGTAGTCACGGAAATCAGAATGGCGCCAATTTCGCCGAAGACCAAAATTGTGAACAGGGGGCTGGACGGCGCAAATTGTTCACCGAAGACCAACGCAACAATTTCCCTGACGGATCCGGCAAATAACCCGCACAACGGCAGCAATCCAATGACGAATCGAATGGCCTTGCAAGCAAGTTTTTTGGCGTTGACCTCGTTCCCGCTGCTGATTAATTTGCTCAGGGTAGAAAGCAGCAGCGGGGCAAAGGACATCAAAAAAATGCCGCTGATGAAAAGCAGGTTTTGCGCCGCGCCGTAAAATCCCGCTTGCGCGGCGGTTGCGCCCAGGGTTTTCAGGGAAAACAAGTCAAGCCGTTGATAAATGCGCCGGCTTGTGGCGGATAGAAACAGGGGAATGCTGTAATGCCACAGGTTTTTCGCGCGGAAGTCAGACGGCAGAAACAGTTTTAAACCTAACAGATGACGGGTCAGCAGAAATTCGAGGAACGTGGCGCACATGATACCGAGAATTGCGCCTGTCACGAAAAGTCCCGATGCCACTAAGATCACAATAAACATCAACCGGGCAATCCAGAACACCGCGCTGCCGAGTGCGCGTTGGCTGAATCGGCCAATCCCGACTAAAATGTTGCGATACCCTTTTGCCAGGCAGAAAAAAGGGATTTCCGTTGCGAAAATTTGCAGGTATTTTGCCAGCGCCGGCTCGTTCATCAGGCTGGACAGCGGCGCGGCCAGCAGCCAAAGGATGATGGCCGCGCCCAGGCTGAAATACAAGTGCAGCCGCAATATCACCGCGGCAACCGGCCGCCAATCTTCCCGTTCGCCGATAAATTTAAAGCTGGTGCGCGAAAACAACGACTTCACGCTCCACT
>CAYVDX010000171.1:0-7298 GCA_964450485.1 uncultured Calditrichaceae bacterium | reverse complement strand
CACGTTCAACAAATAACACGATTTGATGTTGTTTTTCGCAATGGCTGTCGCCAATTTTCCGGTGAATTCCCGGGAAAATTCTCCGGCTTCCAGCCAGCGGCGCTGTTCCCGGTATGTGAAAAAAGCGTAAACCAGACTGACCAACAAGAGCAGCATAGCGGTAAGCTGCCGCCGCTGTTCCGCCGGGCGGTGAATTTTGACAAACAAATACGCGATTGCCATGCTAAATCCCACTGATGGAATATACAGATACCAGCGCATCACCAGTCGCAGCACCGGCAGCAGGCTGATCAGGACAAACAGGAGAAAAAATAGCAGCAGGCGGGATTTTTTGATCCAGCGCAGCGAAAAGAGCAGTAGAAGCAAGCTTGCCAGCGCTAATGCGACGAAAAATGCCGGATGCGCTTTCAAATAATTGGCGATTTCGATGTGTCCACCGGGGACGATTAACAAGCCGAGGTAAACCGCTGTATTTTTGATGAGTTGCAGCGGCGAATGAAGACTGTGATCCGTATTGCCGAACACATTTTTTCCGATAAAACTATATCGCATGATGCCGTAAATCAGCAGCAAACTCCAATGCAGCAGCGTGGTGTAAACGGCTTTTTTGATCCGAAGACTCATGCTGTTTTGGCGATCGAATATAAGAGCGTAAATGCCCAAAATGAGTGGCAGCGACGCAGCCATCTCTTTGGAAAGCATTGCTAAAACAAAAATGAGCGTGGAGGCAGCCAAATATGCTTGGCGGCCGGTTTGCCGAAATTTTATGAACGCCCCGAAGGAAGCAAGGTAAAAAAATGCGCAAATCATATCCGTTCTGCCGGAAATCCAGAAAATAGGCAGGCTGTGAATCGGATGCAGCAAGAACACTAACGCCGCGGAAAAAGCAAAAAAACGCTGATTCAACAATAATTTAGCCAAAAAATAAATTAGCAGCGTGTTTAAAAGATGAATGAGCAGGTTGGTCAGGTGATAGCCGCTGTAATTTGCGCCCCAAATGATCGAATCGAAATACAAACTCAGCACCGGCAGTGGGCGAAAATAGCGATAATCAAAATCCTTGAAGTTTTGCGCGGCATTGGTGATGTGGGAAATGTTGTCGCTGACAAAGTAGATATTCAGCGATGGAAAAAACAGCGCAACAGCGATCACACTTAGAAGAAGCGTGTCTATAAGCATCTGTTTTTTATCGGGTTTCAGCTTCAAGTTCCGAAGTGCGTTTTGATATTCAATCGCCCGGTTTTATTGATTCACGACCAGCACTTTTCCGGCGGTTTCTTGTCCGTTTTCACTGGTAATCATGTAAACATAAACACCGGTTGCGACAAATTTGCCATCCTCGTTGCGCCCGTCCCAGCGGATTTCATCTAAAATATCGCGCTTAAGCAGGCGAATCAGTTGACCGTTGATGGAGAGAATTTTGACCTGGCTGCCGGGAACCAATTGCCGGAAATTCAAGGTATTTCGCTCACCCTCATTCAGCAAAAACGGATTGGGACCGACTTTGAGTTTGGCAAAATCGCTGAATGTTGAGGCAAAGGGATTGTTGCGAATGATGGCCAGGCCCTGGTCCGTGCCTAAGTAAACATCGCCGTTTTTTTCCTCCACAAACACGCTGTTAATTATTTCTGACGGCAAATTTTCCTGAAAAGCCCGGGAACGAACCCCAAGTTGTTCGACATCAAGACTGGTATTAAACGGCACTAAATCAATCCAACTGGAGGGTTCAAAAGGAGAACCTTCGCCTTTTAAAATGCTCAACCCCTGGTCAGTGGCAAACCACTTGTTGTTGCGTGAATCGACGAAAATATCATTAATTTTCAAGCCGATGGGTTGAAAAGTCTCCCGAAAATCAAAAACCTGCCCGCCCAAAATGGCGTTCAAACCGGTGCGGGTACCGACCCAAACATACCCATCCTGATCCGCGGCGATGGCATTTACCTGGTCGGATTTCATGTTGTCGTTTTCATTGTAAGTCGCCGTGGCAAACTGATCGCCGTCAAAACGAATTTGCACCACGCCGCCGGAAGTTGCCATCCACAGGTCGCCGGCAAAATCCTGGGTCAACTTGTGCGTTTCATTTTTGTTCACCGGCGGGGCAAAGCGATTCCAGGAACCGGCGCTAAAAGCGCTCTGGCGAAAGGCGACGTCTTTGTATTCTACAAGGGGCAGATTGTTGGTCGCGGCGTAGTTTAAAATCCAAATCGATTGCCGTTGCGTATCAAAAAACATGTCCGTGATAACGGTTATAAAATTGTTTTTCGTGGTTGCGGAGACAAAAACATTACGCAACTCCGGGGCGGTTTGCAAATCGAGGGTATCGTCGCGGCTAACCGAGGAAATCCACACTTTCCCCGGGTCAACGCTGGCGTTGATGGTTTGGTAATTCAATTCCGGATCAAAAATGACGACGCCCCCACCCCAGGAACCAATCCAGATGTTTCCATCGGCGTCTTCAAAAACCGGGTTGCTGGAATTCAGATTGCTATAGGTATTCGAACTTCCGCCTAAAAAGAAGTAGTTCTGCCAACCGGCGTCCGTAAGCAAAAATATTCCCTGGTTTGGCGTTTCGCCAAGCGTGGCGGCGCTGCACCAAATCTTGCCGGACGCATCCACGAGCACCTCGCCGATGTGATTGGCTAACGGGCCATCCGCCACTAATTTTTGCCCGGTTTTTAAATTTTGTAAACCGCGTTTGAGAATCGAAACCCATACATTCCCGACATCATCCAGGGCAATATCCGTGATCTGCCCATTGGGCAGGGTATATAATGTTTCCACCTGATCGCCCATTCGAAAGACCTGACGGGTTGTCGCGCCGTACAAGCCGTTGCCCGTGAGGTATAAATTGCGAATACCATTGGAGGAGGGAATCCGCGCAAACGCATTAAAATCATATCTGGAAACGCCGGCGGCGGTTGCTAAAAAAAGGGCCCCATTGTCCGCGCCAGCGACATGCGAACCGGAAACGACATCAAAGACGACGTCAGACGGTAATCCATCCGCGGATGTTTGCACCCGCCAGTTATTTACGGCGTACAGGTTGAATTTCAGAAAATTTGCGGGCGCGCTTACCAAGCCTTTGTCGCTGGCCAGCCAAATCCGTCCTTTGGCATAATCCATTGCATAAAAACGATCGAACTGCAGGTTGAAATCCTGGTATGATTCCCGAAACTGGTAACGAGATTTTGTTTCATCAAATAAATAAACAGAGATAAAATTCTTTGAAAGCACCCAGAGGCTGTCCTCGATCGCTAAAATATCGACAATCGTTTCGCCGCTAAGATTTTCGTCATTGGTCACGGTTTCGGTTTCGCCATCGAAAAAGGTAAGCACCCCGCTTTTCGATCCTAAAATTAAGAGATTGTTTCTTCCCCGGTCAATGGCTTGCAGATTGTGGTCAAAAATGCCGTTCGCCGCAGTGAAAACGCGCGATTGGTTGCTGTTAAGATCGTGAATGAGCAAACCGCCGCTGGTGGCTGAATAGATTATATTTTGATCAATCCTTATTTCGGAAGGCGAATTTAAGTGCGTGATAACGTCAACCTGGATATTCAAATCCTGAGATCGTGCGGGAATGATAATCAGGAATAAAAATCCGATTGCGCTGATCATGGCTTTTAGCATACCTACCTCAGTGATAATTAATACTTTCGAAATATTGTCATTTTGAGTTTCAAGCGAAAAAATGCCGCCAATGCTTGATACAAATCATTAAAAAGAATAAACAACTAAGAGTTCCGCAAATCTATGAAAAAAACATAAAAATACCAAATGCGCTAATTACATTTTTAGCTGTATCATTATAAATTAATCGATGAAATATTATTTCAAAAGTGATTAATCCGGTAGCGAAAAAGGTTTTTAGTAACAAAAGAAAAAGGCGTTCAAACAATTGAACGCCTTTGAATGGTGGATTGCGGAATAATCTTGACGACTTGCGCCGCGGCCGGTCACATAACCGGAACTCTTTTATCTTCAAGCATTTTTTGAATATCCTGAACCGTCAGCATGTACGGCTTGATTTCTTCCAAGGAATCCATAAACTCTGCAAAGCTGTTCAAGCTGGTATGCGTCGATAATTCATCGAAGATGTGTTCAAAAAGCGTCAAAATATAGCTGGCCTGATCCTGGTTTAAATTACCGATAATCCGAATTTTCTCCTGCCAATCGGGATTATATGTGATATAAATCGCATTTTTTTCGCCGGTCTCGTGCCGGATTAATACGGATTCAACAACATCTTCAATCACTTTTGTATCAATAAATTTCTCGAAATGTGTGTGCATATAATAAAACATGTCAACCAACACATCATTCAGGGCTAATTGATGTTCCGTATTGCCTTCGGCAAAATATTGCGTCATATCTGATAAAGTGAAGATTCTCTGCTCGACTCTAAAGCTCGCGTTTTCGAGACTTAACAAAACATCTAATGCCTGGGAGGAAGGAAAATTCATATACTCTACTTTTTGAACGTTACCTTTTTCAACAAAAATTTGCCCGCTTTTGAATTGGTTTTCAACGATTACTCTTCCGGAAAAGGCGATTTGTGAAAAATATTCGAGCAACTTGCTGACCGGAAACTCATTTGTTTTTCCAAATGCACTTGAGATGAAACGATTGTCAGTCGTATGTTCCGGTAATATGGGCAGGGCGTTTAATATTTCATTGACAAGTTTGTCCAAAAGGATATTTGCACTCAGTATGTGAATTTGATCGCCGGATTCCCGTTCGATAATGCGTTTCAAACTATCATCACGAACCAGCGCGATTACCGGTGAATGTTTTTGTTGGACAACCTTCGTAAAAAAATCTGCATTTAATAGCGGCGTAAAGCTGCCCAGGTCAACGTTAATTACCGTGCAATCATAATTTTGGTAATTTCTAAAAACAACATTTAAATCATTCCAATCGCGCATTTTTTCAACTGAAATGCCAAATGTTTTCAGGCGTTGAAATAGTTCACTGAAGATTTGTGGTTCCACATTAAAAATGTGAACGGTTGGTGCTGCCATAACTCCCTTTCTCCGATAGGTTCAATCTCCCTATTTGCGATCCATTGTGGATATTATTGACATCGGCTATCAGGCAGGATTCTTGAGAGAAATAAAAACGGCGGGATGAAGTGATGTCTGTTGCGTTTTTGGCGGGTTACGATTTGCGGATTTTGTCAATAAAATGTTGATGAATTAGCAGGCAATCGGTCAATTCCGGATGGAAGGTCGCAGCAATGACAGCATCTGACTCAACCATTACCACGTCTGATTTGTGGCGGCCGATAACTTTTACGCCCTCCCCGACGCGCGTAATTTTGGGCGCACGAATGAAAACGGCTTCGACGTCGTGTTGTTTTTCGCCGATTTGAACGGTCACATTGTCAACAAAGGAATCAATTTGCCGGCCATAGGCGTTACGGGTGACGTCAATATCGATCAACCCCAATGAATCAACGTTGCGGTTGGCTACTTTTGTACTGACCAAAATTGCGCCGGCACAAGTCCCAAAAATGACATGTTCCCTGTTAAATTCAGAAAGTGCATCGTACAAATCGATGTTTTTTAAAAGCTTTATCAAAGTTGTTGATTCACCGCCGGGAATAATTAATCCCCGGCATTTCATCAGCTCATTTGGTTTCCTGACTGCAATCGGATCAATGCCAAGCGCTTTCAATTTTTCGATGTGTTTAAAAAAATCACCCTGTAACGCTAAAACACCAATATTCATATTCTAAACACCTTGCTTATTTGCCCAAAAAGAAGCAGCACAAGTTTATCACCTGTGCTGCAAGTTCATTCAAAAACAGCGATAAAATCTCATTGCCGCGGTATTACCAACCGCGTGTTTGCATCATTTGCTCGTCGGGAATTGCGCCAATTTCGATACCGCGCATGGCGTCTTTCAAGCTTTCCGATGCACGTGCGATAATGTCGGGATCGTTGTAGTGAGTTGTCGCCAAGACAATGGCTTTTGCGCGGGCGGCCGGATCATCGGACTTGAAAACGCCGCTGCCCACGAAGATGGATTCCGCGCCTAATTGCATCATCAGCGAAGCATCCGCGGGTGTGGCCACACCGCCGGCGGCAAAATTCGGCACCGGCAATTTCCCGTTTTCTTTGACAAAACGAACCAATTCAACCGGAGCGCCGATATTTTTTGCGTAAGTAACAAGTTCCTCATTGCCTAAAAGCGTAATGTGCTTGATTTCCCGCTGTACCGATCGCATGTGTCGGACGGCTTCCACAATGTTGCCGGTTCCGGGTTCACCTTTTGTGCGCAAAAGCGCCGCGCCCTCCGCGATCCGCCGCAGGGCTTCGCCAATCTCCCGGCAGCCGCAAACAACCGGAACCTTGAAGGCAAATTTGTCGATATGATATTCTTCATCCGCCGGCGTTAAAACTTCACTTTCATCGATAAAATCGATACCGAGTGATTCCAATACTTGCGCTTCGGCAAAATGCCCGATGCGACACTTTGCCATCACCGGAATCGACACCATCTTCTGTATCTCTTTGATTAATTTGGGGTTGCTCATCCTTGCAACGCCGCCATCCGCGCGAATATCCGCCGGAATTCGCTCCAAAGCCATGACCGCGACAGCCCCGGCGTCTTCAGCGATTTGGGCTTGCTCGGCATTGGTGACGTCCATGATCACTCCGCCTTTCAGCATCTCGGCCAAGCCTACTTTTACTTGAAAATCTTTGTCTTTTAACATGGTTGATCAAAGCTCCTCAGATTTATATTTTATTCGCAATAATAAAATCGTTTTATTTTTAATAAGTCATTAAATTGCAAATCACGAGGTCAAAATCTTGGCTAAAAAGGGGACGCCGGCATTTTCAGGGGTGACAAAATCCAGGCTGTCATTCCCCGGCTTTCCGGTTATTAATCAGTTCCCGGTATTTCGATACGTTGCCGGGTGACAAAATCCAGGCTGTCATTCCCCGGCTTTCCGGGGCAGGCTCTGCGAATGCCGGAATCTCCTTAAAAAACAAAAAAAATCACATCTTTTTTACTCAACATCTACTTAGCATATAAATATACAATCATTCCCCGGAAATGTAAATCAAATCTTACATTTTACTTTCCGATTACACATTGACCGCGTTTCGAATCGGCTTTCCGGCGAACATTTCGACAAACTGTTCGGCAATCATCCTTGCTACCCTTTCCTGCGATTCAATGCTGGCCGCGCCGATGTGCGGTGTACAGATCACTTTGGGATGATTGATCAATTGAAAATCAACCGGCGGCTCCGTTTCGTAAACGTCCATGGCCGCACCGGCAACGATTTCGTT
>CAYVDX010000170.1:0-7302 GCA_964450485.1 uncultured Calditrichaceae bacterium | reverse complement strand
ATTGGAGTAATTAGTAACTTGATGAGTAATTGTTAGCTGCATACTTTAAAAGGTCGGTTATGAAAATAATATCTATGCTAATTCCTGCGACAAAATCTCATATATTATGCGATTGTATGGTAGAAATAATACCTGGTTTAATAGTAACGGGTGTATCATTGTTCGACGGAAAATACGGTCGCTTTATTAAAGGTCCTTCTATCAAACTGGAAAATGAGAAACATAAAGAGTTAGTAAGATTTGAAGGAGAAATAAAGGAAAATTTATTCAATTTCATTAACAACGTATTTTCGAAAATTGAATCAGGTGAAGAGGTTGATTTTAAAATTATAAAATTATGATAATAGAAAGGGAATTCTCCATGAGAATTTTAATTATGAGAACAATTGCTCATAATAAAATATGGGAAGGTATTGAGCGTACTTGTCATTATGAAAATCAGAATTATGAATATATTAAAGTATGGGAGCCTGGTATAATTAATCATACTCTTGATCAAATAAGATATGGTATCGGAATATACACGAGATACTATTTTGATTATGTTTCATTTGCAGGGATAAAAGCATCTACTGATACAATTCAAGAAACTCAACCATCGTTATTAAATTTGAAATCTATTTATGGTAATTCATCAAGTTTCATAGAAGATAAATCAGGAGTCATAAGAATTGCCTTTGAATTAAATAAAAAATATGATGAATTTAATAAAGCAAAAATGTTTGAACTTGACGACAAGATAATAAGCCTAAAAAAAAATGAATCGGGTTATAAACCAAATACGCTATTTGATAGTTTATGCTTCAGTTTAAATTTTCAAGATGTAGAGAATGTTTTTAGACAATTTGGAGTAAACATTATTTAACCAAAATTAACAGCTAACAAGCGCTTCCACACCGCCGCCAGTCTGTGCTGCTTGAATAATGTTTAATGAAGACATGAAGTTATGAGGTGTTTATAAAGGTTGGTGGTGAGATGGCTGCACAGGTGAAACACGACGTTAAAAATCGTGAACCAACCCACGGCAAAACACGACGTTTCCTTTCCGCTCCCGCAACGTTCCCCGGGTCGCTCGGATGTAAAATCGTGATCAAAAGAGACGGGAAGATTCATGGCGCGCTACCGGCGTCAAACGGGTCTGTTATCCGGTTTCCCAACGGCACAAGCCGTGGGTTGAAAGCGGGCCGGGCAACATTCGGGAAAATAATCCCGGAAAACGCCGCCCGGCTTGAAAAACGATGGGACTTTTCGCTTTCCAACAATTTTTACCAACCTACCCTGTTTATCAATAATCATCGCATTTTTGTGGATTCCACCGCCGATTATTCGTATAATGTTTATGTAATGAATGTGACTGTTTTTGAATTTTAGGAGAACAAATGAAAACGCTAACCATTCCTGAACATATCGTTCAATCCACGCGCATGTCTCACCAGGAGATAATGACAGAAATGGGAATACTGTTTTTTCAAAAAGGAAAATTAACATTGGGTCAGGCAAGTGAATTAGCGGGAATGACCCAACTGCAATTTCAACACCTGTTGGCAAGCCGCCAAATATCGATTCACTATGATGTTGAGGATTTTGAACATGATTTAAAAACACTGCGAGAATTGGGGCGATTGTGATTGTCGTTAGTAATACTTCACCGATCATAAATTTAGCGGCAATCGGTCGTCTTGAATTATTAAGAGCGCTTTACAAAAAGGTTATTATTCCTCAAGCTGTATATGATGAAATCACAATCAAGGGAGCGGGTCAACCGGGCGCTGATGAAATTGAAAAATCAGAATGGATAGAAGTTAAAGATGTGCCCGACAAGAATTTAGCGGAAGCGTTCAAGTTAGAGTTAGATGAGGGCGAAGCAGAGGCTATTGCGCTTTCAATAGGAATTGAAGCAAAATTTTTACTCATGGATGAGAGACGAGGCAGAGAAATTGCGGATCGTTTAGGTTTAACGTATATCGGAATATTAGGCATCATTATAGAAGCAAGGCATAAAAACTTAATCACTTCCGCTAAACCTCTTTTAGATGATCTTATTTCTAAGGCGGGATTTTGGATAAGTAAGCGTCTCTACACCCGAGTTCTCCAAATAGCCGGGGAGTCACCAGGATAACCAAATGAGCGTATTGAAAATTGTAGGGGCGAACGGCCGTTCGCCCCACGGATCAAAAGATACAAAACGTCCAGCCTACAAATTAACCCCCAACCGACTGAAGAAATAAGCCCCGTTAAAACCCATCTGAACCGGCGCATATTTAAAAACGCCGAAAAAGCTGTTCTCAAACACTTGCTCATCCGGGAACACGTCAAAAATATTGTTGCCGCCAACGGTCAGGTTAAATTGTGAATTCAACCGATAGCTCAACGTCAAATCCGTGACGACTTTTGCGCTGTGTTCCTGCTCAACCCCAAAGGGAAATCCATTGCGGGTCACTTTGCCAAAATAGACGTTTCGCACCATTGCCGAGAAATTTTTAAGCCCGTAATTGAAGGTGAAATTGAGCTTAACGTCGGGATTGTTGGTTTCAATCAGACTCTTTTCCTGGGGCCCAAAATAAATATCTTCCTGTCCCGCCAATGCCGAAGGGATATTCAGTTGGTCATCCACGCTGTTGTCATTAAAATTCGCCGCCAGGGAAAATCCCAAATCGCTTTGCCCGGCTTTGGCTTTATAGGTTACAACCACGTCGATGCCTTTGGTTTTGGTGTCCACGGCATTGGTAAAAAAGCGGCCGCTGGTCGCGCCAACCTGGCTGAACAGCGCCACCAATTCCGGGATGGGATCGCCAAAGGGGTCGTTGCCAAACGCCCCGGTCAGGACAATCCGGTCATTCACATTGATCAAATAACCGTCCACCGAAATGTTGAAATTCTTCGTTGGCGACGCGGTAAAACCGGCGCTGACGCTCACCGAAGTTTCTTCCTTAAGTTTAGGAATTCCAATGAGTTTCGCAAAGCGGCTGTCATTGCGAAAAACGCCGGTTTGCACCAAACGTCCGTCAACGATGTCAACCGTGACGGTGTTGTAAAACGATTGATGCAGCGACGGCGCGCGGAATCCCGTGCTCACCGCGCCCCGGATGGCCAGTTGATCATTTGCGCGAATGCGGGCGGCGACTTTGCCATTGAGGGTGCTGCCGAAATCGCTGTAATTCTCGAAACGCACCGCGCCGGCCAATAAAAATTGCCTGCTGAGATCCGCTTCCACATCCGCGTACGCGGCGATGCTGGTGCGGGATTTATCCACTTCATTATCCGGGCGAAATCCTGGGAATGATTGCGCGCCGCCGGCCGCGCTCGAAGTGTCCACCTGGACGATTTGCCCATTAACCAACTGGCTGACAAAGCCGTAATCGCGATAGGACGCCTCTTCCCCGGCGTGAATTTGATAGCGATCCACCCGGAATTCGCCGCCGATGGCCACGTTGACGCCCTGGAACGCGCTGCTTCCGGAACCGGAAAAATATTTTGAGAAATCGAGATTGGTGGTATTTTGGCTGAATGCGTGACCGCCGGCTTCGAAGCTGGTGGGGCTTTCATTTCCCAGCGATGCATTCACGGTATTATTGATGGTAAAATCAAAACTGTTGCTGCCAAAGGTGTTGCTCAAATCGACCAGCCAGCCCTGCATGGGGCCGCGCACGCCAACGGCAACGGATTTATCGATAATCGTCGATTGGGTTTCCGGCTGGAATCCGTTGGGGAAAATGCTTGCGACATTGTTATCGGTATCGCTGGGCAAACGGCGGAAACCGCTGCCGCGGCCATCGCGAAAATTCAGCCCGCCGAAGCCGTAGATTTCCGCGCCTTTTTTCAACGGAATGGTGGTATTGAAAAACACGCCGCCGTTTTCGATCTGCGCCGAGCCGATCCGGAAATTAAAATCATCCCGGGTCAAACCGCGTTCGGCAATAATCATATCATCGATTTCCCGGGCGTTATCATTGCTAAACGGGTACGCGAAAAAATTGCCGAATGCCGATTGATCAAAGATGACCAACTCGTGATTTTGGGTGCGATTGGTTTGCAGGCGCTTGAGGTATTCGCCGGTTATATTAAAAAACCCGTTTTGCCCGATTCGGAATCCGTAATTGGCGTTGTATTGCACGGTTTCGCCGTCGCCTTCCTTGAAAATGCCGCCGGTCAGGCTGCTGCTCAAATCCTCCACGCTCGATTTCAGCACCACGTTGATGACCCCGGCAATCGCGTCCGAGCCGTATTGGGCGGCGGCGCCATCGCGCAAAATCTCGATGCGTTCGATGGCAAAGGTCGGGATGGCGTTCAAATCCGTGCCGACCGAACCGTTACCCACGGTCTGCTGATTGTTCACCAGCGAAGTGGTGTGGCGGCGTTTCCCGTTGATCAGCACCAGCACCTGGTCGGGTCCCAAACCGCGCAATGAGGCGGGATCGATGTGCTCGGTTCCGTCGGAGCTCGATTGCTGGGTGGAATTGAACGATGGCGCCACGTACGTCAAAAGCTGGTTGACATCCACTTGCGGCGCCATTTTTTGGATTTCGCGTACGTCTAAAATATCCACCGGCACGGGTGTATCCAATGCGGTTCGATTCACATTTCTCGATCCGACGACCTGCACCGCGCCCATTTCCTCCACATTTATGTCTAATGGAATGGTCAGGGTTTGTTCGTTGCCCACGGATACTTCCCGGGTTTTATACCCGATTGAAGAGACGATCAGCGTGGCTCCGCCGCTCGGAATATTCAGGGCAAAACGCCCGTCTTCATCTGTTGATGCGCCGCGGTAAGTGCCTTTAATAACGATATTTACGCCAACAAGCGGCGTGTTGTTTTCCGCCGAAACGACCGTTCCGGTGATCTGGCGTTCCTGTGAAAGGGCTTGCGCGCTCAACAATAAAAACGCGCACAAAAGCCCGACGATCAATCGCGATGTCATTGACCGTTGTTGAATATTGCGTTTTGTCGTTAAATGATCCATTTGATCTCCTTTTTATAATGATTGCCCGTAAAAAATTAAGAAAATACAATATTACGGGATATTACTCGGTTAAGTTTTAATATTCAAGGGGTGCGGCAAGATTTAATAAAAAAGTAGTGATAATTGGAAAAAAAGTGTAAAAAAAAGAAAAAAACAGTCAGGGTTTCACAGAAAGCGCATGGATCAGCCGTTCGGCATGTTCAAAATCGCTCACCTTGAAGCCGACGGCGGAGCCGCCTAAATCGACCGGGCGGCCGCTGCGCAGTTCCGCGACGCTGACCCAGGCAAAATCGCTGTGTTCGCGCGACAGTTTCACCGCGCCGCCGGTGATTCGCACCAGGTAATCAATCGACAGCAAGTATTTTCCGCGGAATTTTCCAAACCAGGTGTTCGCCGGGGTGATCACTTCAACATCCAACTGCGTTTCCTCCTTCACCTCGCGAATCAGCCCGTGAACAGGGTCTTCATCCGGGTGCAGCCGTCCGCCCGGCGGCGCCCAAATTTGCGGTTCCGTGGCGCGCTTCAGCAGCAAAAACTTCCCCCCGCGATAGACGTAGCCGATAACGGAGACTTGATGGGTGTAATGATTTGGGTTTTCTTTTTTCACGGGTTGAGCGCAATTTAGTAGTGCAGGCGGCATTGCTGAATATAGACAACATCATTCTCGACTCGATAAACAAGCCGGTGTTCCTTCGTGATTCGTCGCGACCATCTTCCCGACAATTCATTTTTCAATGGCTCCGGTTTGCCGATACCTTCAAACGGATGGCGTTGGATATCTTTGATCAGGAGATTGATGCGTTTGAGAATTTTCTTGTCGTATTGCTGCCAGTACAGATAATCCTCCCAGGCTTCTTTGTGGAAAGTAATTTTCATTCCTCAATGAGTTCCCGTTCCTGGTAGTTCTTTTTGCCGGCTTGAAAATCACCCTCGGCACGTCGCAACCTTTCCGCATTTGCCGGGCTGCGCAGCAGGTGAAAAGTTTCCTCATAGGATTCATAATCCTCCAAAGACATCAGCACAAAGGGTTTGCTGCCTTTTCGGGTGATCGTAACCGGCGTGCGGTCGTCGGATATTTTTTTTAAAATTGCATCGATGTTCTTACGCATTTTTGTATAAGAGATCGTCGTCATCGTTTTTTCTCCTTTTTCCAAATTTTATTAATATAAACCCGAATTTTGTGCCTGTAAAGTACAAAATCAGCACAAAATTTTCATCCTCCATCCTTCATGCTTCCCCCTTTTCTCTTCCCACTTCTCACTTTTTACTTTTTACTTCCCTCGGCGGAAACCCCAACGCATCGCGCATGTTTTGGGGAATGCGAATCGGGCGTCCTGCCAAATTGGTGCACACCCAGGTAACGTCCGCGGCGGCAAGCAGCTTTTCGTCGGCCGCGCGAAAAATTTCCTGGCGAAAGGTGCAAATCGTGTTAGTGTGTGATTTGACGGTGGTGCGGATTTGCAAAATATCATCCAACACCGCGGGAAATTTATAGGAAATATCGATCCGGTGGATGACCAGCGCAACGCCCTGCTCCTTTAATTTTCGCAGCGAAAGACCGAGCGTTTCCAATACCTCCATGCGGGCGAATTCGAGGTAATTCAAATAAATCGCGTTATTTACGTGTCCGTAAAAATCGCATTCATAGGCGCGGACTTTGTGGGTAGATTCAAAAATATCGCTAATCACGGGCAGCTCCGGTTTTTGGTTGACACGCCTCTTTTAAGGCAGCATATTGGGAGCCCGGAAACCTTGCAGGTTTTGAAAACCCGCAAGGTTTAGGCGCACGGCAAATTTACGGAAACCCGGAATCAACTGCAAACAGGTTCTCATGTATAGTTTCTTCACAATTTTTGGCAACTCACTTTTTTGGATCAACGGTTTTATCGGTATTACGGGATTGGTATGGATTTTGTCCAATAGCAGCGGGAGAATCAAAAAAAGGGAGTTACTGATGATTGGAAAACTTTCGATGATCCTGCTGCTGACCACGGTGTTGGTGTTTTGCACCCAGGCCACGGAATATTTTGTGGAAAATTCCGCCGCAAACGGCAATGGCAGCGCCGCCAGTCCGTTTAACAGCATCAACGCGGCGTTGGACGTTGCGCAGCCGGGCGATGTGATCCGGGTTTTGCCGGGGAGTTACAGCGAATCGATCACCACAAAGCGCGGTGGAACCGCCGGACAGCCGATCACCATTCGCGCGGATAACCCGAACGACCGGCCGCGGATTACCCAATCCGGAACGGTGCTGACCATTAACCAGGATTACAGCACCATTGACGGGCTGCTTATTGACGGCAATTTCGGCAACAGTGATTTGGTGAAAATCAACAACG
>CAYVDX010000169.1:2672-7320 GCA_964450485.1 uncultured Calditrichaceae bacterium | reverse complement strand
GGTGCTGTTTGAAGATTAGAAATTAACCGAAAACACACAAACTGCGATAAAGAATTCCAATAACGAAATATACGTGAGCCTTATCAGCTATTGGGAAATATCGTTAAAATATGGTTTGGGTAAGCTAACGTTAAAAGGAATCACCCCGGATAAATTACCGGAAAAAGCCAAAGAAATAGATATTGACACATTAGCAATAACAGAAGATGACGTATCGACGTTTTATCAATTGCCAAAATTAAAACATAAAGATCCGTTTGACCGTTTGATTATTTGGCAGGCGATAAACAATAATCTCCCCTTGATATCAAAAGATAAACCAATAAAGCAATATCGGCAGTTTGGATTAAAAATATTGTGGTAAACGAAACACACTGATTAAGGCACGGCATCATCACTTACAGCGTCGAGGTGCATAACAATGCGCTTGCAGACGAAGCCGTCAATTTATTGTTTTCATTAAAGTTAAGTGCCTCAACCAAGCCTGGTGCGTTTACAAAATTCTGTGGTAGATGGCGGCGCGGCTGAAACGCGACGTTATTGTAGCGCCTGGTAGTTAACCGGGCGTTTTTTCTCATAAACTTTGCGCCATTTGTTGCCAACCGCGCACCTTGATTCCGGAGATATGCAAGACTTGTTTGGTTATATCAATGGAGGTAACAAATATACTGTGCACGGTCAAAAATTTTACTTTTTGCAAGAAACAGCGTATCGATGTGGTTCGGAGCTAAAGTGTTGTTTTTACTTTAATACCGAAACACTCAAACATCGAAGTACACGAAGTGATCCCGACTTATTCGCATCGGCGTAAACCTTAAATTTTTTCGGGTAAAAAACACTCCAAATTCCCCGTCCCGGCTTTCCGGACGGGGAATTCCGTGGATTTTGCTTGCAAAATCCATAAGGTTTACGCCGATGACCGTGCAAAGTGTAATCACAGACAGGAAAGGTTTTTATGATCTTGTGATTCGCTTTATCATAAAATATCGCAAATCCCATCGATCAAACGTTCAAATGTTTCGGTAGTCAACTGAGAGGTTATTTTCGTGTAGCGCTTCTCAGCCATTGAATATTCATATCGTTGAAAATGAGCTTTTGTCCCTTCATCAAGGACAATTTCGTAATAATATTTCGAATTTTCATCTGTGTGCGGTGGATAGCTTCTTAACTGTGCCCGTTTGTTTTGACGATCCAATTCAATAATTTTAAATTCCTCCAAAAGAAAGGTAATATTTTTCTGGATCGCATCTGCCTGCCGCGCAATTTTTTGATTAATCACTTCAACATCTAAAATCGGGTCTTTCTTTGCGACAGAAACATAATCTACCACAACCGCGAATTTTTCGACATCTTTTACGCGCATTTGAAACTGAAAATCATCTTCCTCATGCTGCAGATAATAAAATTGTTTCCGGGCTGAAGCTTGTAAGGATTGAGCTTTTCCTGTTTGAAGCATTTTTGAGAGTGACTTCCCATAATTAGACATAAAATAATCCTCCGTCCTTTTTTAATTCTCAGATACCCAAACTTGTTTGAACTCTTTACCGTCAAAACCTAATATAACTGGTTTGTCTTCTAATACGGATTGAATGTGAACAGGCCGCGACCACAATGAATGTAGGTTTTTTAGCGTATCAACGCAATAGTTTTTGTCCAGTTCCGCGCCTTCATATTGATGTTCAAGCAGCATTTCGCCGCGGTTTTGGAAGTTTGCGTCAACCACGCGAATGATCGGTTGCCCCATGGATGTGAGACTCTGCAACAACCGTTTTTTGATTATCTCAAATTCGCGGGATTCGATTTCATACCGCTTATTGCCTTTGTTATACGCAAAAGCGAACATTTTGTGTTCACGACAAAACGCTTCCGTTAAAAAGGTATCGATAAAAGTAAGGTCGTTATATAATTTTCTAACTTCAAAGATTTTTTCGCGGCCGAGGCCCAACTGTTTGTCCCAATTTTGTTTTTCCCGGATATCATCGCATTCTTCATAATCTTTGCCGAATTTCCCTTTGTTCCAACGCTCTTCAATATCTTTGAAAAGCAACACGCCCATTCGATAGGGATTCAGTCTTCCGGGGTGATTGGCAATTGTTCCCGAATGATGTTCAGCATAATCGACGACTTCTCCGGGTTCCAATATTTTTTGCGTCATCATTGTTGAATGCCAATAAGTTGCCCATCCCTCGTTCATAATTTTGGTCATCCCTTGCGGAGCAAAATAATACGCTTCTTCCCGGATAATTCCCAAAATATCATGCTGCCAATTTTCCAACGGCGCATATTCCATTAAAAAAAGTAATACATCCCGTTCGGGGTTTTGGGGGATATGACGCGGGTTTAAAGCCCCCGCTTCGGCGCTTTTCTCCTGCGCTTCGATAAATTCCGGCGGATTGATAAATTTATCCATATATCGCTTGCTTTTCAGCTTTTTGATGCTTCTCCGTTGCGGTTGTATAACCCCGTTTGCGATTTTCGCACCATTATGCCGCTTTATATACGGAGAATAGGAATCGATCAAGTTTTCAAGTGTAAGACATGTATCGATAAAATTTTCAACCGTTTCCAATCCATGAAGATCAATATACCGTCGAATTCGAATCGCATGATTTGCCATTTCGTCGATCATTTTTCGATTTGTATGTTCAAAGTAGTAATTGTTTTTGAAAAAATCACAATGTGCATAAACGTGCGCCATCACCAGTTTTTGATCAATGATGGGATTTGATTTCATTAAATAAGCGTAGCACGGATTGGTATTAATCACCATTTCATAAATTTTTTGCAAACCATATCGATACCCTTTTGACAATTGGTCATATTCCATCCCAAAGCGCCAGTGTGGGTAGCGAACCGGAAAGCCGCCGTACGCTGCCAGCTTGCTCATCGTATCATAATCAACCAGCTCAAATACTACCGGAAAAAAATCTAACCCATATCCGGATGCAATCTTTTCAATTTTCGGTTGAAGTTGGGCGATATCTTCAAGTGTTATGCTGCTAAAGCTCATTTACCTTTCCCCAGAAAATCTTTAATAGAATCATAAATCGAGTCTTTATCCGGAATGTAGGATAAAATCAGGTTCTCTTTATCTGTTATATTTTCATCCAAAAAATCAATAAATTCACCGCTGCCGTAGGTGCTTTCGACCTGACCATAACCAAACAGGTTCAAGTTGGGTAAAAGATGATTATTTAAAATTTCAGCGCAGGTCTTATTGTCTTCACGAGACCAATTATCGCCATCCGAAAAGTGAAACGCATAAATATTCCACTCATCCGGCGGATAATCTTTCTCGATGATTTTACGGCAAAGCTCATAAGCTGACGAAATAACGGTTCCGCCATTTTCGCGAATGCTAAAAAATGTATCCCGGTCAACTTCCCCTGCCTGTGCGTCGTGAACCAGGTAGCGGGTTTCCAGCCCTTTATATTGAAATTTCAGCCAGGTGTCGATCCAAAATGTTTCCAGGCGAACGATGTGTTTTTGCTCGTCCCACATTGAGCCGGAAACATCCATCATATAAATAATGACCGCGTTGCTCTCCGGGACCTTTGTCGTTTTCCAGCTGCGATAACGGAAATCTTCCTTGATGGGGACAATTTGGGGCTTTTCCATATTAAAATGCCCCGAGGTAATTTGTCGTTTGAGGGCTTCCCGAAAGGTGCGTCTAAAATGCCGCAGTGATTCCGGCCCGACCCGGTTGATTCCGGTATAACGATCTTTTTGTGAGGTAATCTCTTTTTTCCCTTTTGGTTCAATATTCGGCAATTCTAACTCTTCACCGATAATTTCAGCCAATTCTTCCAGCGTCAGTTCAACTTCCCGCAAATGTTGCCCCGGCTCGTTGCCGGCTTGTCCGCCGCCGTCGCCGTCATCGCTGTTGCTGAGCGGGTCGCCCGGCTCACCATCGCCCTGGCTGGCCCCGCCGCGACCGTTATCGCCGAATTGAAAATGCGGTATATCAATTTGCGGGAGGGGAATGCTGACCAAATCTTTACCGTGGCGGCCAACCATTTCCCCATTAGAAATGTATTTCCGCAGGTTTTCCTTAATTTTGCCCTTTATTATTTGTCGAAAACGATTATAATCGTTATCCATGTGTAATAACATGCGAATGCTTCCTCTTGGTTTGCTGCCTTGGCTGCATGAGATTTTAAATGCACTTCATGCCGTTTTTGCCGTTTTTGTGATTACGATTGAATGTCGCCCCGGGCAAAAATGCTGGCAACATAGTTTAACACATCAGTGGCACTGCGGTCATCATAACCAAAATCTTTTATGAGTCTTGATTTTACGATATCAATTTTTTCCTGCGTTTCCTTATCCATGACGTTGGAAACGAGGGACGACAATTTTATACTATCCTTTTGATCTTCAAACAGCTTAAATTCAAGCGCTTTTGCGAGCCGCTCGTTGCTTCTCCAGTCAAACTTTTTGCCTTCCAGCGAAAGCGCGCCGATATAGTTCATAATTTCCCGACGAAAATCATCCTTGCGGCTTTCCGGAATATCAATTTTTTCCTCGATCGAACGCATTAGTTTTTCATTGGGTTCTTCGTCTTCGCCGGTATATTTATTTTTCACTTTTTCGCGCTGTACATACGCTTTAACGTTGTCAATATAATTTGCAAAAAGCCGTTTAATGC
>CAYVDX010000169.1:0-2662 GCA_964450485.1 uncultured Calditrichaceae bacterium | reverse complement strand
GAACCTCGTTTTTTACAATTTCGGTGTACTCTTTTTTGACAACCTGGATCAACTCTCGATAGCGTTTTTTTAATTCTTCATTTGTGATCAAGCTGTGATGATCCAAGCCCGCTTCCAATTCATTCATCACCATAAACGGATTCATGGTCGGTTCTTCGGGGTATTTTACGATTGCATTCGATATCTTATCCTGCACATAACGCGGCGAAATCCCTTCCAAGCCTTCCCGGCGTGATTCTTTTCTTAGTTCACGGACATTATCTTCCGTAAAACCCGGGATTAACTTACCATCGTAAAGCCGGAGCTTTTGTGCAAGGGTCAGGTTCGCCTTTTTAGGCTCCTCCAGCCGGGTTAAAACCGCCCACATTGCTGCCATCTCAATGGTGTGAGGCGCAATAAATTTTCCGCGAATTTTCTGGCTATTGTAATCTTTTTTATAAATTTTGATCTCTTCCGACCATTTCGTGATATAAGGAATATCAATTTTTACGGTGCGGTCGCGCAGGGCTTCCATAAATTCGTTGTTTTGCAATTTTCGATATTCCGGCTCATTCGTATGCCCGATAATTACTTCGTCGATATCTGTTTGCGGAAATTTTTTCGGCTTAATTTTATGTTCCTGGCTGGCGCTCAGCAGATCATAAAGAAAGGCAACATCCAACTTGAGCATCTCGATAAACTCAACAATACCGCGATTTGCGATATTAAATTCGCCGTCAAAATTAAAAGCCCGCGGATCGGAATCAGAGCCATACTCAGCGATTTTGCGATAATTAATATCGCCGGTTAATTCAGTGGAATCCTGGTTTTTTTCATCTTTCGGTTGAAATGTGCCAATGCCGATGCGATCTTTTTCTGACAATAAAATCCGTTTTACGCGAATATGGCTCATCACCTTTTTCCAATCGCCGTCATAAACCTTCAGCATTTCACGATAGATTTGCCGGCAGGTTGGGTTTAATGAACCTTCAATGTTAACCTCTTTTGACTTTTCACCCAGCAATTCTTGCAAAAACTCATCTCGAATGCGATCCGGAACGAGATGCATGGGATCCTGGTGCATTGGGCACGGTACTATTTCCCTGGGAGAATTTTCGAGGTTTTCAAAATATTTTGGAATATCGACCCATTCGTAGGAATAAAGTGCACCCTCATCTGTTTTTGAGTAATACTCAATTCCCTTTTTCATCAAACGAACAATCGTGCTTTTTGAGCTTCCGACAGGTCCGTGTAAAAGTAATACTCGTTTTTCCGTCCCATAGCGATAGGCCGCCGCTTTAAGCGTATTCATTAATTTCATTAAATACGCATCAAGTCCATAAACAGCGTCTCTGCCATTTTCAATTGGATCATCAAAAAAATGATAATGAATCATTTTCTTTCGCGAATCTTCATAGTCCTGCGTGCCAAATGATAAAATCATATCATACAACCGCTGGTATGCGGTTCGCAGGACTTTTGGATTTTTTTGTACCAGTTGAAGATAATCCTCAAAAGAACCTGTCCAGGTAAGTGCGCGAAATTCTTTGTCAAAATATTTTTTTTGAA
Source organism: uncultured Calditrichaceae bacterium (assembly GCA_964450485.1). Lineage (GTDB taxonomy): Bacteria > Calditrichota > Calditrichia > RBG-13-44-9 > J075 > JACKAQ01. The sequence continues at coordinate 1,114 of CAYVDX010000169.1, read as the reverse complement.
TTTTATCCAAAATTTGAGTGGTGGAAGCCATATCCGTCTCCTTTTTTCATAAATTTTAATATTTTAAGATGAGAACGATAATCCTTGTTTATTAACATCATCCTTGATTCGTGATGTAATGTGGGGAACGTTTATGGAGACAGTGCCCGCGTCGTCGTAAGCGAAGTTAGCCGTATTCGTAAACAACTCTACTGCCGTGGTCTGGGACCAAATTACATGACGAACATCTTTTTATTAACTGAAATGTTGTTAGTTGCCCATTACTTTTTGTTTATAAAATATGATGTAAACTTCTTAAAAGCAAGCGCTTATCATGTGTTCAAATTTTCTCGATCACCTACTTTCGCTTGTATAAAATTGATTTATCACCGACGATCTTACTTCTATGAAAAAAGATTTTCCGTTCTTCTTTTAACAAGTGTTAATGAAGCTATTTGCTTTTACAATATATTATCGAAAATTGTTCTCAAATTTTGACAACGAATTTTTCTATAATGAAAAAAATTGTAAATTTTAGGAAAATCTGCTTTTTGTAAGAAGGTAGCAAAATTATAAATTTAGGAATCGTATAACGAGCGTAGCTTGAGCGAAATAGCATAAAAGCAGGTAAGACAACTTGAAATGTCAATGGGGTGATATGTGTAAATGACATTTTTGTATTAAGAAAATCCGAAGTACCCGATATTGAGTAATGAAAATAGTCATCATTTTTCTTAAGGGTGTTGACATCATTTGTTTTTACAAGTATTTGATCATGCCAATAAACTGTCGTATTTTTACCACAACTGTCGCGGCTTATTGTTACAAGCAAGATACATTATAAAAGTTATAAAAAAAAGCGCAAAGTTTGCACTTTTTGGAGTAGAATAAAGATCGCCTTATGATTTGATTCTGTCGTTAAGATAATATAGATAGCATCAAAAAGATCTGAAATTGTTTTGGAAATTAACAAACGAAAATGAGATAAAAAAAATTATGGATACGTTAAAAAAGACCCTCGATAAAAAAATACCCGCCTGGCGTAAAGAACACCGGCAACTGTTAAAACAAAACGGCGATAAATCTGTTTCGACAATCACTTTAGCGCAATTATTCAAGGGATTGCGCGGTGTAA